>JBFHQD010000021.1:0-21130 GCA_041592395.1 Bacteroidales bacterium
AATCATGTGTGCTGCCGATATAATATTTATTCCGCTTTTGAGAAAATAATATATAAAAATAATGTTTCATAAAAAAAGCCTCACATTCCTGCAAGGCTTAGATTTTAAGTGTGGGAACTGCTGGATTCGAACCAGCGACCCTCTGCTTGTAAGGCAGATGCTCTGAACCAACTGAGCTAAGCTCCCATTATTTTTGCAAACTTGTAACTAATAGCGACCCTCCCGATTAGTCGGGATGCTCTGAACCAACTGAGCTGAGCTCTCATTATTTTTGCAAACTTGTAATTAATAGCGACCCTCCCGATAAATCGGGATGCTCTGAACCAACTGAGCTAAACCCCCATTAAAAATTTCACTTTGCGTTTGGCTTCAGAATTAATCCCTATTGCCTTAGCGGTTGCAAATATACAGCTTTTTTATTTGTTGCAAATATTTTTGAAAAAATATTTCAGGAATCTTTCGAAATAACAAATCCTGTTTTATCCCATACCGGAATAAGTTTTAAATAATTGATTTTAAGGCAGTAATTCACGTCCTTTTGGTAGCCCATACTTTGTAAATAATTCAAATGAAAGGCGTTTTTTAGCAGTTCGCTCAAAGAGTACGTGTTATTTTGAAAAGCAAGGGCGAGCAATTCAGCAAAATCGGAGCAAAATACTTCTTTTGTTTTTCTTAGCTGATGAATAATAAATCCGGCACACAGACCATCATCCAAAGAAAAATGCCCATTCGTTCCGGAACAAATGAGAACAATATCCTCATTTCTTTTAGCCAAATAGTCGACAACAGCATCGCTATTTAAAAACGAAGCGGCAATAATTGTTTCTGCGCCTAAGGCTTTACGAACGGCTTTTGTGCCATTCGAAGTGCAAAGCAAAAGCGTTTTATCTAGAATCTTCGCTTTTGTATATTCCAATGGCGAATTCCCAAAATCAAAACCCTGTATTTTTTGAGCGTTTCTTTCGCCACCTAAAAGAAGGTCCGGATTAGCGCTTTTACGTTCTAAAGCTTCTTCAATACTGGGCGTTGTCATTATTTTTGTTGCTCCATTAGCAAGGGCAGTTGCAATTACCGAAGTGGCTCTTAGTACATCAATAATAACAATTAGTTTAGCGGGCAGCTCGGTTTCAGGTACTTGATTATGTGTAGGATATACGTGAATGTGCATAGTTATTGCTTTGATTAAACTTGAAAAATATTCAGGTTTCCTGTTGCGATGACATCACGAAATTAAGCTATATTTTGCTTGGTTAAACATCCTTTTTTTATGCTTTAGAAAAGCATTTGTCGGTTATGGTTTTTTGTTATTTTTGCAAGGAAATTTTAAACAGGCTATATGGATTTAAGTAAAATATTATCAATTGCAGGGAAACCGGGTTTATACAGTATGGTGTCGAGCACCAAAAACGGAGTTTTGGTTGAGTCATTGATTGACGGAAAACGAATTCCTGCATTCTCTCACGAGCGTATCAGTTCATTGGAAGAAATTAGCGTTTTTACTGAAATAGAAGACGTTCCATTAAAACAAATATTTCATTCGATGTATAATATCACAAATCAGCAACAAGCATTGAGTCACAAATCGAGTGCTGCTGAACTTGCCGCATTTTTCGAAAGCGTATTGCCGGAATACGATCGGGATCGTGTTTATACATCGGACATTAAAAAAATTGTACAGTGGTATAATTTATTGCAGTCGAAAGGTTTAATTGATTTGGAAGAACCAACAGAACCTGCTGAAGATGCAGAAGCAAAAAAAGATAACGAATAAATAGAAGCTCGATTTAATCGGGCTTTTTTTCTATATTTAATTATGTATAAATCGATTATCCGCCCCATTTTATTTCGGTTTTATGCTGAAGATGTGCATCATTTTGTTCGCTTTTGTTTGCGCGTCTTTTTTGTATTTCCGGGCACAAAATATTTGGCTGAGAAAATGTTTTCAGTAGCCGACAAGCGTTTGGAGCGAGAAGTATTTGGTTTAAAATTCTCGAATCCTGTTGGGATTGCAGCCGGTTTTGATAAGGATGCAACCATGTTTAATGAGTTGAGTTCTTTGGGTTTTGGTCATATCGAAATAGGAACCGTTACACCCAAAGCACAACCCGGAAATCCTAAGCCTCGTCTGTTTCGTTTGCCAAAAGATCAAGCCCTTATCAATAGAATGGGTTTTAATAACGGAGGTGTTTTAGCTACTGCCAATCGATTAAAGAAAAGAAAAACGTCCGCCATTATAGGGGGGAATCTAGGCAAAAACACAACTACGCCTAACGAAAAGGCAGTTGACGATTATGTAGCGGTTTTTGAAGGTTTATATGAGGTAGTTGATTATTTTGTGGTCAATGTGAGTTGCCCGAATATCAGCGATTTGCATGAGTTGCAAGACCAAGAATATCTGGAGCAAATCTTAAATGCCGTGATGGAAAAAAATCAGGCGAAGCCTAAGCCAAAACCTGTTTTACTTAAAGTGTCGCCCGATTTAAACAACAAACAATTGGATGAAGTGATTGCGGTTGTAGAGAAAACAAAGATTCATGGGGTTATTGCAACCAATACCAGCGTGAGTAGAGTCGGTTTGATTACAAATTCTGAAAAAGTAACAGCGATTGCCAATGGCGGATTGAGCGGAAAACCTTTGAGTAAAAGATCAACAGAAGTTATTGCCTATTTGCACAAAAAATCGAATGCTGCTTTTCCAATTATTGCTGTTGGGGGCATTTTTACAGCCGAAGATGCTCTTGAAAAATTAAATGCAGGCGCCTCGCTTGTTCAGGTTTATACCGGATTTATTTACGAGGGCCCATTTTTAGCCAAAAAAATAAATAAAGCCATTTTGGCTTCAAAACTTTAGCAACTCTCTATTATTAAAGGATAGAAGTCATGGCTTTTTGGGTCATCAGATCTTCGATTTCCTCTATCTCTACTGGAATATTTTCCATTAAATTAAAAGGCCCGTTTTCTGTAATTAAAATATCATTTTCCAATCGAATACCTAAATTTTCTTCGGGAATATAAATGCCCGGTTCGCAGGTTAAAACCATTCCTGCAGCAAGCGGAACATGACGTTCGCCCACATCGTGTACATCCAATCCTAAATGATGATTTACACCGTGCATAAAGTATTTTTTATACAAAGGCTCTTTGGGATCTTGATTTTTAACTTCTTCGGCAGTAAATAATCCCAAGTCAATCAATTCTTTTTCGATTAATTTTTTAGAAAGTTTATCCAAATCATCCAGCGAAGCGCCTACTAGCATATTTTCGGTTAAAACATTCAATGTTCGTAAAACAGCTTGATAAACAGCCTTTTGTCGGTCGGTAAATTTTCCGTTTACCGGAATAGAGCGCGACATATCGGCGGAATAATTGGCATATTCTGCACCAAAATCGAATAAAAGGACATCGCCATCCTGGCATTCTTTGTCATTTTCGATATAGTGTAAAGTGCAAGCGCTTTTTCCTGAAGCAATAATAGGATAATAGCCATGGCCATTGGCTCTGTTTCGCGTAAATTCGTGCTCAATTTCGGCCTGAACTTCGAATTCCATCACTCCGGGTTTAACAAATCGCAAGGTTCTGCGAAAAGCTTTATTTGTGATTTCGCAAGCTTGTTTGAGCAAATCGATCTCAATATCCGATTTTATCATACGTAAAGCATATAAAATGGGCGCTGATCGCTCAAAAATATGCAAGGGAAAAAGTTGACGAATTTCTTTAATAAATCGCTGTTCTCCAGTTTCTACATCCGTTGCATATTTTGGATATTCGTAAGCATTTAAATAGATATTCTGGGCATACGAAGCCGCTTCTCTCAGCATCATATCCATTTCATCAACCCAATGCACATTTTCGATACCTGAAATTTCTCGGGCTTCGTCTAAGGTATATTTATGGCCATTCCAAATGGTCATCTGCTCATTCGTTTTTAAAATAAATAGGACTTCGCGAAGTTTTGGATTTGGACAGTCGGGGGCAAGCATTAAAAACGATTTTTCCTGATCGATTCCACTTAAATAAAACAAATCAGAAGATTGTCGGAAAGGAAAAAATTGATCGCCATTGCGTGGATATTCATCATTCGAAACAAATAAGGCGATGGATGCGTTTTTTATCTTTTCCGAAAAGTTTTTTCTGTTTGCTGTAAAAAATTGATTATCAATTTTGTGATATCTCATGCTGAAATTGAATTATTTATAATAGTTACAAATTAATTAAAACCTAATGTATAGTTCGTTTTGAAAGGCTATAAATCTTACATTTGTGTTCTGTAGAACAAAAATACAGAATAATTTATCAAAAAATTAGAACCTAAATAAAATAAAAATTCATTATGATTAAGCAAAGAACCTTATCATCGATTACAAAAAAGGTAATCATGTCGTTAGCGGGCTTGTTTTTAATTATCTTTTTGCTTGTCCATTTGGGCATCAATTTGTTTTTAATGCCGTTGACAGAAAACCACAAAGAGATCTTTGAGCTGCTTGCAGGCTTTATGGCAACTAACCCTGTCATTAAAGTTATGGAAGTATTTCTTTTTGGCGGATTTATCATTCACATCATTTATGGCATTATCGTTCAGCTTCAAAACTGGGCTTCGCGTGGTAATGTTAGATACAAATCAGGAAGCAAAACAAACACTACTTTTTCTTCGCAGTATATGATTTATACAGGAATATTGGTTTTCTTGTTTTTAGCTTTGCATTTATATCAGTTTTATTTCATCAAACTTGGATTAAACAGTACGACCTTTATAGATGAACATGGACATCCTGAGTTTTTTAATGTTGCCGTTCAATTATTTTCAACGCAACCTGTTTATTCTATTATTTATATTATTTCTTTCGTGTTTTTAGGATTTCACTTGGATCACGCATTTCAATCCGCATTTCAAACCTTGGGTTGGGAGCATCCAAAATATACTCCTTTCATAAAAGCTTTAGGAAGCATTTATGCAATCGTTGTTCCATTGGGATTTATTATCATCCCTCTGTATTTTATGATAATGAAATAAACTGCTAATCCCTAAAAAAGAATTAAAATGACAAAATTAGATTCAAAAATTCCACAAGGGCCGGTGGCCGAAAAGTGGACCAATTATAAAGCTCACCAAAATTTGGTGAACCCTTCAAATAAAAGAAAAATCGACATTATTGTAGTCGGTACCGGCTTGGCCGGAGGTGCTGCTGCGGCTTCTTTTGGCGAACTTGGTTTCAATGTAAAAAACTTCTGTATTCAAGATAGTCCCCGTCGTGCTCATAGTATTGCAGCTCAGGGAGGTATCAATGCAGCCAAGAATTATCCAGGCGATGGAGACTCTATTTATCGCTTATTTTACGATACGGTTAAAGGAGGCGATTATCGTGCTCGTGAAGCCAATGTTTATCGTTTGGCAGAAGTTAGTAATGAAATTATCGATCAATGTGTGGCGCAAGGCGTTCCTTTTGCTCGCGAATACAGTGGTTATTTAGATAACCGATCTTTTGGAGGTGCACAAGTATCGCGTACCTTCTATGCCCGTGGTCAAACCGGACAACAATTATTATTAGGTGCTTACGGCGCTTTGAGTAAAGAGATTAACAAAGGAACCGTAAAAATGTACAACCGTCACGAAATGCTTGATTTGGTTGTTGTTGACGGAAAAGCCCGAGGTATCATTACCCGCAATATCGTTACCGGTGAAATCGAACGCCATTCTGCTCACGCGGTGGTTATTGCTACCGGTGGATATGGAAACGTCTTCTATTTGTCGACGAATGCAATGTCATCGAATGGAGGAGCTGCTATTCGTTCTTGGAAACGAGGCGCTTATTTCGGAAATCCTGCCTTTGTTCAAATTCACCCAACTTGTATTCCTGTTCACGGCGATTTTCAATCGAAACTTACGTTGATGAGTGAAAGTTTACGTAACGATGGCCGTATTTGGGTTCCTAAAAAGAAAGAAGATGCAGAAGCTATTCGCGCCGGAAAGCTACAACCAACTGAATTAAAAGAAGAAGACCGCGATTATTATTTGGAAAGAAGATATCCTGCGTTTGGTAATCTCGTTCCTCGCGATGTTGCTTCTCGTGCTGCTAAAGAGCGTTGTGATGCCGGTTTTGGCGTTGGAACAGGATTGGCTGTATTCCTCGATTTTGCGGATGCTATCAAACGTTTAGGAAAAGACGTTATCAAAGCACGCTATGGCAACCTTTTCCAAATGTATGAAAAGATTGTTGACACCAATCCATACGAAACTCCAATGATGATTTATCCAGCTATCCACTATACCATGGGTGGAACTTGGGTTGATTATGAATTGCAAACGACTATTCCGGGATTATTTGCCGGTGGAGAAGCGAACTTCTCTGATCATGGTGCTAACCGCTTGGGAGCTTCTGCTTTAATGCAAGGATTATCAGATGGTTATTTTGTTCTCCCTTATACTATTCAAAACTATTTAGCTGCAGAAATCGGAACAGGACCAATTCCTACCAATACCGATGCTTTTGACAAAGCTGAAAAGGAAGTAAAAGAGCGTATAAATCGTTTAATGAGTATTAAAGGAACAAAATCTCCTGATTATTTCCATAAGAAATTGGGCCATATAATGTGGGACAATGTTGGTATGGGAAGAACAAAAGAAGGTTTAGAAATAGCACTAGCTGAAATTCCAAAATTACGCGATGCCTTTTACAAAGACTTACGTGTTACCGGAACACCAAACGAATTCAACCCTGAATTGGAAAAAGCATTGCGTATTGCCGATTTCTTTGATATGGGCGAATTGATGGCTTACGATGCTATTCATCGTGAAGAAAGCTGTGGAGGTCATTTCCGCGAAGAATATCAAACACCTGAAGGTGAAGCTTTGCGTAACGATGCTGACTTTATGTATGTTGCTGCTTGGGAATATAAAGGCGAAGGCGTGAAACCTGTTCTTCATAAAGAAGAATTGAAGTATGAAGCCATCGAAGTAAAAACCAGAAATTATAAGTAGCATTTTATTTAATGGAAAGTGCTGTATAGCATACTTTCTTATTTCAAATAAATAAAAGATAGAAAAATGGATTTAACATTAAAAATATGGCGTCAAGAAAATGCCCAAGCCAAAGGGGGATTTAAAAATTATGAGGTTAAAGGAGTTTCTGCTGATTCTTCTTTCCTCGAAATGCTAGACGTATTAAATGAATCTTTGGTAGATAAAATAGAATCACCCGTTTGTTTCGACCACGATTGTCGTGAAGGAATTTGCGGAATGTGTAGTTTATACATCAACGGACATCCTCACGGACCGGATAATGCAATTACCACTTGTCAATTGCATATGCGTAAGTTTAAAGATGGCGATACGATTACCATTGAGCCATGGCGAGCCAAACCTTTTCCTGTAATTAAAGATTTGGTAGTGGATCGCTCTGCATTCGACGAAATTATTCAAGCCGGAGGCTATACTTCTGCCAGTACCGGCGGAGTTCCTGATGCAAATGCAACTTTAATATCAAAGTATGCTTCTGATTTGGCTATGGATGCCGCTTCATGCATTGGTTGCGGTGCCTGTGTTGCTGCATGTAAAAATGCTTCCGCTATGCTTTTTGTTTCGGCTAAAGTGTCTCAATTTGCTTTGTTGCCTCAAGGACAAGTTGAAAAGGAACGTCGCGTACAAAAAATGGTGGCTAAAATGGATGAGCTGGGTTTTGGTAACTGTACCAATACCTATGCTTGCGAAATGGAATGTCCGAAAGAGATTTCAGTTTCTAATATTGCCCGAATGAACCGCGAATTTTTAGGCGCAAAGATACTTTCCAGTGAGAAAGTTTAATTGGATTTATTCATGACAAAGAGCCTCAAATGCATTAGCGTTTGGGGCTTTTTTATTAATGGCGTAATGTACTAATGAGATGATTTGCGAATTTGACTAGGCTTTTTCTCGACATATTAACGTATTATCACATCAACAAATGATCACATCAGTAAATCAAATAGCAAACCGCCATACAAATTTGGCCATCACCGTAGTGCCTTCAAGCTTTAGTTTTTGATCGGCTGTTGAGAGTTGTTGATTCACGATAAAATAAAAATCCGAACCAATTTTAGGTATCCAATTAAAGCGAAAATTAAGCAATACTTCTTCATCTTCACTATTCCATTGACCAAATAACCCACTGTTTAGTTTGGGGCTGTAGGCATAAGATACCCGACCGCTAATTTCGGTTGCCACAGCATCGCCTTGGGGTAAGTAAAGGTAATTCTTCGACCAGTATCCTGAAAAATTCCAATGTTTATTGGCATTCCAGGTTAAATCGGCTTCAACACGCGTGCGTGTTCCGGTGTAAAAACCACCCTTACTCGCTTCCAAACTGGCGTACAGCTTTCGTCCGGTATAAGTATTAAATTGAACTTCTATAAGATGATCCCAATAATCGCCAACCGGAATTTGAATCGTATCCAGAATAGCAAAACTTTCGCTTAATCTATCAAAATTGTGCTGAACATTAAATTCGATAAACTCTCCGCTTTTAAAACGAATACCCAAAGGACGCCATTCGTAGTTGATGCTTTCCAATTTGTTGGTAGCACTGTTTACATAATAATCGATTTCGATGGGCTTTATCTCCAAATTCCGGGCAAATCCTAAAAACTTAGGACGGGGATTAAATTGCAATTCAGCACTGAATCTTCTTGCATTGGATCTTCTAATATAGCCAATCTCCGGATTGAATTTGGCCTGAACATCATTCATATTTAAATCCAATTCTATCCAATCGTTGGGAAAAGAAAGCGAGAGATCATAAGCTGTATTTTCTTTATTTGTGGAATCGCTCGTAAATGTTTGGGCAATAGAGCCGCTTATTTCCAGATTTTTGTCGTTCAAAAAATCACTTGTAGCATATTTAAAATCAGCTCCGTAAACAAAGTTCTGATGCCCGTTTTGCAATTTAGAGGTCGCTATAAAACCTATAGAACTCTGTTTCCAAATATCCTGACTGACACGTAAAACGGAATAATTTGTCGTGGGAACGGAGTCGACCGATGCTGTTTGAATATTCAGAAATCCAATATTGGTTTTATTCTGTTTGCCAAAAATTCTTGCGCCAACGATAATGGGGACATCTTGTTCTGTTTCACTGTCGTTTCCAATTCTTCTTGAGTAAAAAAGCTGATTTCTACCTCCAACATTCATCTCAAATTGGTTATTTCCTTCCAGAAAAAACTCGCGTTTTTCATCGTAATACAGAGAAAATCGCGATAAATTTATTTGCGCTTGATCATCTTCGACTTGACCAAAATCAGTATTCGCCGTCAGGTTTAATTTTAATGTGGGTGTGATATTTATATTTACGTCACCACCATAATTGTGCACAAAATCAGGAGATTCTCCGCTGTTTTTTTCGAATCCGCTAGTAACATAGGGTTTTATTTCTATTTTTTCTTTGGATTCTATATTTTCTAGTCCGCTTAATTTTCCGGCTTGAGAAATCATTTCAATATCGAATTGGCGACTCCAGCCTTTCCACATCACTTGCTCCCGTTTATGTCTGATATTCCGTTCAATATTCAATGCCCAAACTTGATTGGCTTGCTTAGGGAATTTTAAAGTAGAAAAAGGGATTTCAAATTCGGCAAACCAGCCTTTATCCGTTATTGTGGTGGCTACATCCCAGATGCCATTCCAGCTTTTATTAAATCCTTCTCCTTCGTTCGAAACCATAACATCGGCACGTGCTCCATTTGGATTAGTGACAAACAAATAGCCATTGCGGTTATCATTGAACGGACTGAGAATAATTTCTATATTATCATCTCCGCCCCAACTAAAATCGCGATTCATTTTACTGGCTTTAATTTTTTCGGGTTCCGAATCGTAAGCCCATACGGCGATATACATTTTGTTCTTGGTATAAACAATAGCGATTTCGGTTTTTTCCGTAGCCGGTTTTCCTTCTTCCATTTCACGCTGTGTAAAATCGGAAATGCGCATTGCATTTTGCCATACTTCTTCGTTTAAATTCCCATCCAGTTTAATTTTAGTATTCGAAAAGGAAGCGGATAAAGTATCTATATCGCTTGCTAACAGCGAAATAGGAATGATAAAACAGATTCCAAAAATGAAAAGCTTGCTTAGTTGTTTGCTTTTTCGATTCATAAACTGTGGTTTGTGTTTTTTAGCAGTTTGTTTTTGCAATACTCAAAAATACGTTATTTCTAATAAACTCAAAACTTAGGGAAAAAGGAAAATTTAATTCGCTTTGGCACACCTATTTCTTTTTTTGACTCCATATATTTTTTACTTTTATCAAAAACTAGTGATGCCTGAATTTTCTACCGTTTGTCCACGTAATTGTTATTCAACTTGCAGTTTTAAAGCGCAGGTCGAAAATGGCAAGCTCGTTGCGATAGCACCTCATACAGATAATTTAGCTACTGCAGAAGGTCCTTGCATAAAAGGATTAAGTTATGTGGAACGTGTTCAGAGCAATGACCGGATTTTACATCCTTTGATGAAAAATCAGCAAGGAGAATTTGAAAGGATAAGCTGGGAAAAAGCTTTGCGGATAATAGCCGAAAAGTTGCAAATCCTGAAAGAAAAGTTCGGGCCTCATTCTGTACTTTTTTACGAATCGAGTGGTATGTCGGGCTTAAGCAATGGATTTAGCACTAAATTTTGGGAGCTTTTTGGAGGAGCCACTACGACTTACGGAAATCTTTGTTGGCCTGCTGGTTTAGAAGCGGTTAGGTTGACTTTAGGAGAGAACAAACACAATGTTCCTTGGGATTTAGAAAATGCAAAACTCATCCTTTTATGGGGGAAAAATCCGGCAGAAACCAATATTCATCAAATGGTGTTTATTGAAAAAGCGCAAGCAAAAGGAGCAAAAGTGGTCGTTATTGATCCGAGAAGAACGGCTTCTTCTGATCGCGCGGATTTAATTATTCAACCCCAACCCGGAACAGATGCAGCAATTGCGCTTGCATTGGCCAATTTCTTGATTCAAAATAACAAATTCGATAAAACTTTTGTTGAGAAAAATGTAGTTGGTTTTGCAGAATTTAAAACATCGATTCAAGACTGGACTTTAGCTAAAGCCGCTGAAATTTCAAAAGTCCCTATCGAATTTCTCGAAGAATTGGCTCATGATTTAGCAACGATAAAACCAATGACTTTGGTTCCCGGATATGGTATGCAGCGTTTTTCGAATGGCGGTCAAACCGTTCGGACTTTGCTGAGTTTAAGTGTTTTAACCGGTAATATCGGGAAACCGGGCGCCTGTTTTCATTACGCCAATTTGCAATCTTATGTTTTTGATAAAGTAAAAGAGCCGCAATCGTATTATCCAGATATTGAAGTAAATCCGATTTTTCGCAGAACAATTTCAAAAGCAAAATTGGGCGAAGATATGCTTTCGCAACAAAACCCACCTTTAAAAATGATTTGGGTAGAACGAGGGAATCCGATCACTCAAAATCCGGATACGGCTTTAATTAAGGAGGCCTTTCGGAAACTGGATTTTCGTGTGGTTGTGGAGCAATTTTTAACGGATACGGCTTTGGAAGCGGATATTATTTTACCTGCCAAATCGATGTTCGAGCAAAGCGATATCATTGGCTCTTATTGGAATCCTTATGTTCAATTGAAACCAAAGCTATTGGAGTTGCCGGGCGAAGTAAAACCGGAAACGGAAATTTATTTCGCGCTTGCTAAAGCCTTAGGTTTCGCAGAAAAGGAGATCCGAGCATATTTGCCCGATCCGAATAATGAAGCTGTAGAACGCTTTTTGAAGCAGGAACTTCGTCCCTATAAAGAACTAACTTGGAAAAAGCTAAAAGAAGGTCCCCTGTTGGCGCCTAATTTAGAAGAAATTGCATTCGCCGATAAAAAATTCAAAACGCCAAGCGGTAAAATTGAGTTGATTTCGGAAGAAGCAAGCAAAAAATGGAAGGTTTCGGCTTTGCCGAGTTTTGATCGAATAGAAAATGGAACAGATGAATTCCCCTTCTTTTTATTGTCGCCGAATACGAAAAATCGCATTCATTCGCAATTCGGAAATTTGAGGTTAATCAAGCAGTTTGCGCCCGAACCGAGTTGTATTTTAAGTGCTGAAGACGCGCTAAAAAAAGGCTTAAAACAGGGAGATAAAATCAAAATATACAACCAAAAAGGATCGCTTATAACTAAGGTAGATATCCGTTTTGGGTTGAAAGCGGGTTGTATAGTCTATTACAACGGTTGGTGGATGCAAGAAGGCGGAAGTCCAAATAGTTTAACCTCAGGCAAGGAAACAGATATGGGACACGGTACGGCTTTCCATGATACAAAAGTAAATATTGAAAAATTATAATACAATGGGAGCTATTTATTCAGAATAATCTTTGTGTACCTCTATGCTTCTCTGAGAACCTTTGTGGAATAGCTATTTCACGAAGTAACACAAAGTTGACACTGAGCTTCCCAAAGGAAAGAATGTTTGTAAATCTAATACTGAAAGTATAAAAATGCAAAAAGGATTTGTATTCGATATCAATAAATGTGTGGCTTGTCAGGCTTGTGTAGTGGCGTGCCAGATCGAGAATATGGATTTGGAGGAATTGATTTCGGAAGAAAAGTGGGCGAGTCAAATGCCTTGGAGGGATATAACAACGCATAATGAATTTCAGCATCCCGAACTTCCCGTATTTCATTTTTCAATGGCTTGCAATCATTGCGAAGAGGCTCCGTGCATGAGTAATTGTCCGGCATTGGCTTATACGAGAAATAAAGATTTTGGAGCGGTAATTCATCAAGCGGATGCTTGTATTGGCTGTCGCTATTGCACCATGGTTTGTCCTTACGATGCACCAAAATACAATCCTTTTACCGGATTAATTGAGAAATGTACACTGTGTGTTAATCGACTTGCTGATGGCAAAAAAACAGCTTGCGCTTCGGCTTGTCCTACCGGTGCACTGGATTATGATAACATAAATATCGCTCCTCAAATTATCGTGGGTTTTCCGGAAACGGGTATCAAACCAGCCATCGAAATAAAAAAATTGCGCAAGGATTCAACTCCAAAACAGGAGAACACTTATGCCGGACTCAAACAAGTCGATATAATTCGCGAATTGAACCTTGAAGAAAAGAAAAAGAATGTATTTTTCTCGGAGTGGCCATTGCTTGCTTTTAGTTTATTGATGCCGCTCTTGGTTTCTGCATTTTACGCCGCTTTTAGTAAAGGTTTTGCGATGAATAAACTGGGTTTTATTGGAATACTGGTTTTGGCTGGCGTATTGAGTTTGGGCCATTTAGGCAAAAAAATGCGAGCTTGGCGTGTATTTTTTAATCTTAGAAATTCTTGGTTGAGCCGAGAAATTTTAGCCTATAGTTTATTTGTTCCAAGCGCATCGCTTTGGCTGTTTTATCCCAGACAAAATGAATTGGGCTTGATAGCTACTGTTTTTGGATTGCTTATTTTGGTTTCTATCGATAATATTTATCGTAAAGCGCCATCAAAGCAAGAAAATAAATACCACAGTGCGGATGTTTTGTTTTTTACGGCTTTTCTTTATGTCGCTATTTTTGTTTTAAATCCTTGGATGTTTTTTGCTGCAATGGTTTTAAAAGTCTATTTGTATATCACAAGAAAATTAATGTTTAAAAGAGCAGGAGAGAATATTCGGCCGGTTTTTTCTGTCTTGCGAGTGTTGCTAGGGTTTATTATTCCTACAATTCTTTTCTTCCTTGTTGGTTTTAATACCGTAAATTATGCTGTTTTAATCTTTGTGATTTTGGGAGAGGTGATAGATCGGATTGAGTTTTATATGGAATTGTGATTATACTTTTTTTTACCTCAAAGTAACTAAGTACAACACAAAGGAGCACTAAGAATAATAGAAATACATTAAAATATTTACTTTTTTCCTTAGTCCATAGTGGTTCGTTTTTAATTGGCTATCCATCAATGGTCTGAGCATAAAAAAAGTGCTGTCTTCCGAAGAAAACAGCACTTAATAACTAGTAGGAACGGCTTAATTAAAGATATAGCGAATACCGAACTGCATTTGCCATTTCGAATTCACTGAGAAATCATCAATATAAGTTTCTTTTAAATTGGTGTCAAAATTGAAATAAGGTACATTGTTTGCATCCAATCCATTAACAGAAATAGGAGTGGTGGTACGCGCAAATTGACGAACACCATATACAGAGCTAAACATGTTGCCAATATTCATCACATCAAGAGAAAGTTGAATTGTATTTTTCTTTCCTTTTACATTGAAGTGGAAATCTTGCATAAAGCGGAAATCGATTTGCATAAACCAAGGCAAAGAAGCTCCATTACGCTCGGTATATTCACCACGACGTGTACTCAAATAAGGATCTTGTTCGATATAGGCATCCAATGCGGCCCACTGTGCTGCAGCATTTTCTGCTTCAACACCAACACCGTTAACAACAGTTCCGAAATGGATGTCGTTGCTATGTGCAGGAACATAAAGAAGATCGTTATTTAATATTGCATCTTGATTTAAGTCACCGGCATAAGTATAAGAATAACGATTTCCTTGTCCTGCTTCCGTAATTAAAGCAAAAGAAGAAGTCATCGATTTATAGTTTTTCTGATACATCACACTTGAAATAAAACGGTGCTTTAAACCATAGCGCGACCATGATAAATCAGGGTCATTAGGATTTCCAACAATAGGATTACGTTGGAAAGCATCTGCTGCAATTTCGGCAGGGATAGACGTATAATCTTTTGATTCTTGGTAAGTATAAGCAATATCAGCACGTAGACCAAAATCAAATATTTTTTGAACTTTTCCTGTCAAGCTGAATTGATAACCTTCGTCCACATTATCCATAACAATTGCTCCGGCTTCAAGGAAACCGATGGCATCTGGAGAAGAAGAATAAATATTTGTCTCCGAAAAATCGGCAAAAATTGCACGGCCATCACCGGTTCCGGTCAAAGTTTGCGAAGGAGCGGCCATATTGTAGTTTCTATGGACAACAGCGTTGATGTCTTTGCCATAAATTCCTTCTACACCAACAGTCCAACCACCATTAATTTTCCAATCGGCAGCTAAATTGTTTTTCCAAACCTGAGGGAAACGGAAATCATCGGAAGTTGTATTTACTTGGAAAGTATAGCCGGGATAAATACCTGGATTAGAGGCTTGGTTTCCTAACCAAACAAAAGGAATACGTCCGGTAAAGATTCCTGAACCACCCCGAATACGAAGACTGTTATCGCCTTTAGCATCGTAATTGAATCCGATACGTGGCGAAAACATCAATCGAGCAGTAGGCCATACAGAAGGATCGACGGTAACTGAATTTCCGTTCTCATCAACAAAACCATCAAAATTAGCTGATTCTAAAGTAGCATCTGATACAGCAATAGTATTTAAATACATTGGAGCATCAACCCTTAAACCAAAGGTTAGGTTTAGTTTATCATTAACTTCAAATTCATCTTGAATATAAACACCAATTTGTGCTACATCAACTTCGGCCATGGCAAATTCTTTCTGCTGGGAGTCTGTAACTTCTTGATTAAAATCCATATCAGCAGAAGTTGTTGCTAAAAATTCATCAACGCCGCCAAAGAACATATGCCAAGGATAGTAGAACAAGTTAAAAGAGTTGTTAAACTTAAATATTTCAACATTGAAACCGGCAGTAATAGTATGCTTATTAGCATAATAGGTTAAATTATCCATGAATTGAAATACATCTTGATCCAAAAGATTATTCGTAGAGAACATTTCAGAACCGGCTGTAATAGCTAAATTTCCATTGGCATCAAAGATGTCGATTACAGGAAATGGCTCAGAATGAGGATCGCGTGTATCTCTAAAAGAAGTATAACCTATCAATAACTTATTGGCAAATTTATTTGAAAAAATAGAATTCAATTCTCCAACAAATGAATGGATTTTATTATTGATCGTATAGGAGGAATTTTCAAAAGGAAGACGGTAACTTGTTGGTCCACGACCAATAATTGCTTCAGGGTGAGGTAAAATATCTTTCCATGCATCCAACATATTATAACGAAGAGTTAACGTATGATTTTTAGCAATATTCCAGTCTAATTTAGCCAAGAATTTATTGTTATAAGTTTCGTGGTTGTATCCTTCGTAAGCGCCTGCTTCATAACCCCATTCATTTAATAAATGATCGTGAACGGCCTGTATATCAGCGGCATTAACGCTGGTTACATTTGCTCCTGAATTTGTTCCGTCATCAGCAACAAAACCATGAGCCAATTGATCTCTACGCTCCGCTTCGGCATTGATAAAGAAGAATAATTTGTTTTTGATTATTGGGCCACCAACACTAATACCGGTTTGGCTTGTACTGAAATCAAGATTAGGCACATCAACACCGCTGATCTTAGTACCAATCATATTTTCATTTCTCAAAAAAGTATAAACAGTAGCTTTGAATTCGTTGGTTCCTGATTTAGTAACCGCGTTAACACCGGCACCGGTAAAACCACCTTCACGAACATCGAAAGGAGCTAAGGATACTTGAATTTGCTCAATGGCATCTAATGACACAGGTTGTGCATCTGCTTGTCCACCGGGAGTAGCATAATCCAAACCAAATGAATTGTTAAAAATAGATCCGTCGAGCGAAAAGTTATTATAAAGATTATTACGGCCTCCAAAACTATTTCCATCACTTTGTGGAGTAAGGCGTGTTAAATCTTGTGAACTGCGAGAAATACTAGGTAAACTTTGGATTTGTTTACTGTCGATATTGGTCATCGCTCCTGTTTGTTCTGCACTAAGCTCGCCTTCAGTTTTAGATAAAATCTCAACTTCGGCTAATTCTGTTGAACTTGGCTGAAGAGTAATGGAAACGTTTGCAGTTTTGTTCAATTGAAGGTAAATGCCGGTTTCCTCAGCATTCTGAAAACCAACAAACGTAACAATTACAGAGTAAGGGCCTCCGACACGCATATTCCGAATCTGGAAACTTCCATCATCCATAGTAGTTGTACCATACTGTGTACCGGAAGGGGTATGAATTGCTACTACGTTAGCCATAGGAACAACTTCACCTGAATTGTCAACAACTTTTCCTGAAATGGAAGAGGTTGTAACCCCCTGCCCGAAAACAGCGGGTAAGCTCATTACCATCGCAATAAAAAGTAATGATAAAATTTTTCTTTTCATTATTTCTTAGGTTTAGTTAAATAATTAAATAAATACTCATATAAATATGTTAGCAAATCTAAGTGTTTTAACATTAGTTAACAAAGTAATTTTAAAAAAGTTAGTTATTATTTACAAACAAATGAATAATGACAAAAAAGTCGGCTAAATTAATACTCACAAAAACAAGGAGTTAATTTAAAAGAGATGCTCATAAAAGGGCTCTTGAAAATTATTTATTGGAGTCGCTTTTTTTAAGAAGTTTTCAACAATACTGGAAATAAACGCTAATTTTATAGACTTTCTGTAATTTTACCGGTTTATTAAATATTCGAAAACAGCATGTCAGACAAAAAAATTGCCGAGACCCCTTTAATGAAACAATACAATAGCATTAAGGCGAAATATCCGAATGCTTTGCTATTGTTTCGCGTTGGCGATTTTTACGAAACTTTTAGTACGGATGCTATATTAACGTCTAAAATTTTGGGCATTGTATTAACAAAACGTGCTAATGGTTCTGCAAGTTCAGTTGAGTTGGCCGGTTTTCCGCACCATGCACTCGATACTTATTTACCTAAATTAGTGAAAGCCGGACAGCGTGTGGCTATTTGCGATCAGTTAGAAGATCCGAAAACAACCAAAACCATCGTAAAAAGGGGCGTTACGGAGCTGGTTACACCGGGAGTTTCGTATAACGACAATGTTCTTGATCACAAAGCAAATAATTTTTTGGCCAGTGTTGATTTTCATGCCCAAATTTGTGGTGTTTCTTTTCTTGATATATCAACAGGAGAATTTTTGGTGGCGCAAGGGTCAACGGCTTATATTGATAAATTATTGCAGAGTTTTAAACCCAACGAAGTCATCGTTCAGCGTAATAAATTAGCTGATTTTAACACGACTTTTGGCGATAAATTTTTTACTACCACTTTTGATGATTGGGTATTTACCAGTGAATTTGGAAATGATATTTTGCTCAAACATTTCAATACATTGTCGTTTAAAGGCTTTGGTGTTGAACATTTACAAAAAGGGTTAATTGCGGCCGGTGCGGCTTTGCATTACCTTAACGAAACGCAACATCACCAGGTTGGGCATATCAATAAGCTGTCGCGAATAGAAGAAGATCATTATGTTTGGCTCGATCGGTTTACAATTCGGAATCTGGAACTTCTGCATTCGCCCAACGAAAATGCAAAGACCTTGTTGGAAGTTATCGATAAAACGGTTTCCCCTATGGGATCACGCTTATTGAAACGTTGGATGGTATTGCCTTTAAAGGAGATTCAGCCCATAAAAGAGCGGCATGATATTGTAAGCTATTTTGTAAAGAATACTGCTTTTCGTGATGCTTTAATTTCGGAGATAAATGATTTAGGCGATCTCGAGCGTCTTATATCTAAAGTGGCCACCGGAAAAGTAAACCCAAGAGAAACGCTTCAGTTAAAAAGAGCCTTGTATCATATTGAAGCCATTCAGAAATTATTGATTGAGAGCAAAGAAGAATTATTGCAGCGTATAGCCGAACAGTTGAATTTTTGTGGCCTTATTCGGCAAAAAATAGAAACTGAATTGCAAGAAGATGCTCCTGTAGCTGTGGTTAAGGGCGGTGTTATTGCCAGCGGAGTTTCGGAAGAATTGGATGATCTTCGAAAAATAACAAGCTCCAGCAAAGTGATTTTAAAAGATATTCAGAAGCGTGAAAGCGAAAAAACGGGAATATCATCCTTGAAAATTGGTTTTAATAATGTGTTTGGTTATTATTTAGAAGTAACCAATGTACATAAAGATAAGGTTCCTGAAGAATGGCATCGCAAACAAACCTTAACGGGTTCGGAACGTTATATTACCGAAGAATTAAAAATACTTGAATCTAAAATTTTAGGCGCCGCAGATAAAATACTAGCGCTTGAACAACAGCTATACGCCGATTTGGTATTGAGTATGACCGACTATATTATCCCGATTCAAACCAATGCAGCTTTAATTGCTAAATTGGATGTCTTGTTGTCGTTTTCGGCCATTGCCAATGCCTACAACTATGTAAGACCGGAAATGAATAATCGTTTTGCACTCGCTATTGAAAACGGACGTCATCCGGTTATAGAGCAGCAGCTCGATCCCGGTGAAAGCTATGTAGCCAATAATGTAAAACTCGACACCGAAAAACAACAAATCATTATTATCACCGGACCCAATATGTCGGGGAAATCGGCATTGCTGCGGCAAACGGCATTAATTGTTTTGCTTGCACAGATGGGAAGTTTTGTTCCGGCTTCCAGTGCTGAAATCGGATTGGTTGATAAGCTATTTACCCGAGTAGGAGCCAGCGATAATATTTCGTCAGGCGAATCTACATTTATGGTAGAAATGAACGAAACAGCAAGTATTTTAAATAATATTTCGAATCGAAGTTTGATTTTGCTCGATGAAATTGGCCGCGGAACAAGTACTTACGATGGAATTTCGATTGCTTGGTCTATTGCAGAATATTTGCACGAACATCCTGCCTTTAAGGCAAAAGTATTATTTGCCACCCATTACCACGAATTAAATGAAATGGCGAAGATTTTTAAGCGCATAAAAAACTACCATATTTCAGTAAAAGAAATCCAAAACAAAATTCTCTTTTTGCGCAAATTGGAGGAAGGCGGAAGCGAGCATAGTTTTGGAATTCATGTGGCAAAAATGGCGGGCATACCCCAATCTATTGTAGATAGAAGCAAAGAAATGCTGCAAACCTTGGAAGAGGCGCACCGAAAAGGGGATTTTAGTAAAGCGAACGCCGCAAAAAGCAAAGGCGATAAAGCAGACGATTTTCAATTGAGTTTTATACAGTTAGATGATCCGCTTTTATTTCAGATTAGAGACGATATTTTAAGTACCGATATCAATACGCTTACGCCGGTGGAAGCCTTAATGAAGCTGAATGAAATTAAAAAACTTTTGGGAAAATAATTTTTATTTAAAGCTTGCTTGACAAAAAAAAATATATGTATATTTGCAGCCTCAACGGGAAAAAGGATTCCCAAAGAAGTTCTTTAAAAACGCGAAAGTAGCTCAGCTGGTAGAGCACGACCTTGCCAAGGTCGGGGTCGCGGGTCCGAATCCCGTCTTTCGCTCAGTTAAAATGAAGCCCAGGTGGTGGAACCGCATTTGTCGAAAGACAAAAAGCTCCCATCCAAATGGGCGGAATGATAATGAAGCCCAGGTGGTGGAATTGGTAGACACGTTGGACTTAAAATCCAATGACCATTGCGGTCGTGCGGGTTCAAGTCCCGCCCCGGGTACTTCTTAAAACCGTAATCAATTAATCTATAATTGTTTACGGTTTTTTTATTTGTGTTTTGGGCAAGCGTTTATGTTTTGGGGTTTACTTCTTTTCAACCTTAATTTTCAGTTCAGCAAGATTTTTTCGCATACCTTCCTTCAGTGATTTTAGCAAAAGGGAAGACCCTAATCCTTTTAAGGTCTCTTTTACAACAACAGTTGTTTGTCCGTTGTTCTCGCTTAAATACCAATTATGAACGGCTTTTATCCACCAAATTCTTCCGGTCCAACCAATCTCTGAAAACTCTTCTACAGTATGTAACTCCGACTTTATATTTAGACCATCCGCTTTCCATATAAATTTTTTCCCTGCTTCTGCCTTCCCTTTTATTTCGGCTTTTGTAACACTGCTTTGCCATTCCGGCCAATTATTTATGTCGGAAATGACTTCAAAAACAACTCTTTTTGTTGCGTTTACTGTTATCTCCTCTTTCGAATAACATTTTGCTTTAGAATCTACTTCTCTGTTCATTTTTTATGCGTTTTAGATGTATTAATAATAAAGACGTATCCATCTTATAAATGATTTTTATATATCAAATTATCAATAATGCAGCTCTTGTTTCAGTGAACATTTAAGCGTTAATTGCTTTGGATAATCGATGCAATTTAATAGAATTTTTCATTGTAGTGTTAAAATGAAAAAAATGAAGAGGCTTTGTATCCGGATGGA
>JBFHQD010000022.1:0-21052 GCA_041592395.1 Bacteroidales bacterium
CTCTTACCATAAAGCGTAACAGGTTGAGGAACATCCGATTGCCTAATCACTTTTAAGGTTTTTTCGTTGCCTGGCCCATAAGCGGCCAAACTGCTTATAAAAACAAACTTCTCGGGCAAAGCATTTGATTCAGTTAAGACTTCGATAAGATTTCGCGTAAACCGGTAATTCACTTTTTCAAAATCATGCTTATTGCAAGATTTGGTTATTCCGGCATTATGAATTATATAGTCAAATTTTCCGTGTTCATTTAGGACGCTTGTCAATTTATTTTTTAGCGCATTTTTATCCCCCAAATTCGATTCGAAAAAATAGATATTCGGATGTTTTAAATAATCCCTATTGCTTGAACTTCTAACACCCGCAAATACATCGTAGTTTCTTTTTAAGGCTTCTTCAACCAAAAAACCACCAATAAAACCACTTGCACCCGTAATTAGAACTTTTTTCATTTGATATGCTTGATGTAACATCTCCGGCGCAAATGCTGACGATATTCATAATCTTTAAACAACAATAAGGAGCTTGTATTAAGTTCTAAAGCATGACTCGAAATAGCCGTTTGAATACCATTATCTATATAGGCTTGCATCATTTCGTTAAAGAAAATGGCCGGAATTCCTTTATTATGATATTTTGGTTTTACGCCTTGGAGCAGCATATCAACCGTATCATTTTTATACAATGCCCTTAAAACAGGAATAAACCCAAAAGGAAAAAGTTTCCCTTTTGCTTTCATCAAAGCTTTAGAAAGTGACAAAACACTGACGCCAAAAGCAACAACCTCATCGCTATTTTTATCTAAAACAAAGCAAACATACTTTGGATTAATCATCGAAAAGTATTGCTTGATATAATAGGCAATTTGTTTTTCGGTTAAAGGAACAAAGCCATACAAATCTTTATACGATTCGTTAAGTGCTTGAAACATACCGGATGCGTAGGGAAGCAAATCTTTCCCGCTTTTTGGTCGTAATACTTTCAGGTCGTATTTTTTCTCAACAATAGCGGCTATACGCTTCACTTTATCAGGAACTTGATCCGGAACTTTTATTTCGTACTGCACCCAATCAACATCTTTTGCATAGCCCAGTTTTTCGAGATGAACAGGATAATAGGGATAATTGTAAAGTGTGGCTTGTGTTGCAATTTCTTCAAAACCATCAACAAGCATACCTTCCAAATCCATATCAGAGAAACCCATAGGGCCATGAACGGCACTCATGCCATTTTCATCAGCCCACTGTTCAACTGTTTTTATCAGCAAAGCAGATACCTCAAAATCATCGATAAAATCAATCCAACCAAAACGTGCATTTTTTTCTTTCCACACCTCATTTGTTTTTCTGTTGATTATCCCGGCAATTCGGCCAACAATGGTGTTATCTTTATAGGCTAACCAATATTTTGCTTCACAAAAATCAAAAGCAGGATTTTTACTTTCTATTAAAGTTGATTTTTCAAAAGAGTGAAGTTGAGGGACTCGGTACTTATTTCCTTTGTACAGTTTGTCCGGAAAGGCTATAAATTTCTTAAGATCAGCGGATGATTTTACTTCAATAATTTTAAGATTCTTCATATTCTAAAGTTACAGGATTAACATCGTTCTCGATAATATTCCTACATTTAACAAGCTTTTCAACCGCAATATCAATTTGTTCTCTGGTATGCGTTGCCATTAATGAAAATCTTAGAATGGCCTGCCCTTTTGCTACAGCAGGATGTACAATCGGATTAACATAAATTCCTTCTTGCATAAGCATTGTCGAATACATATAGGTTTTAATATCTTCGCCAATAAAGATAGGAATAATTGGAGTATCACTTTCACCGATATTGAAATTTTCTTGAGTCAAGCAGGCTCGCGCATAGTTTGTATTGTCCCATAAACGATATCTTCTTTGGGGTTCTGCTTTAATAATTTCCAGCGCTTTTAGTACAGTTGCTGCTGATGCCGGTGGAATACTGGCGCTAAAGAGCAAGGATCGCGCTTTATGCTTTATATAATTAATGGTTGCAAAATCACCGGCCACAAAACCACCTAAGGAAGCCAAAGATTTGCTAAAAGTACCCATAATAAGATCGACATCATCGGTTTTTTCAAAATGAGAGGCCGTTCCCGAACCATTCATTCCCAACACACCCAAAGAATGCGCATCGTCTACCATAATGGCGGCATTGTATTGCTTTGCCAAATCACAAATGCGATCTAATTTAGCAATATCACCTTCCATACTGTAAACACCGTCAACAATGATCAGTTTCATCACTTCATAATCCAAACGTTGCAATACCTTTTCTAAGGATTCCATATCGTTATGCTTGAATTTCAGCGACTTTGCAAAAGTAAGCCGACTACCTTCAATAATAGAAGCGTGATTTTTTTCGTCCAGAATGATATAATCGTTTCTGCCAACTACGGCCGAGATAGTACCAATATTCGCTTGAAATCCGGTACTAAAAACAGTTGCCGATTCTTTGTTAACAAATTCTGCAAGTTTGGCTTCGAGTTCCACATGCAGATCGAGGTTACCATTCATTAGTCGTGAACCGGAAGCTCCCGTTCCGTACTTACGAAGCGCGTTTGTAGCCGCTTCTATCAGCTCCGGATGGTTAGTTAGTCCGAGATAACTATTAGAACCGAACATCAACACATTTTTACCTTTTATTTTTACTTCTGTATCTTGTCCTGATTCTAATGCGTGATAAAAGGAATAAATTCCCTTTTCCATCGCTATCTGTGGCGCATTAAAATTTTTAAATCTTTTTTCTAATGGTTTCATAGGATTACTTCTTTTAAAAATCAACTTTAAATCTTGCTCTAATTCCAAATTCGGAGACTCCCGGGTTATTCAAATATGTCACACGTTTCACTATATCTACTCTAAACACTTTAAATATGTTTCCGATGCCTGCACTAACTTCAATATAAGGATCTTCTGTGAGTGTAAAAGTAGTTGGATTGCCTTCTGAATCTGTTGGGAATAACATAAGACCCTCTGTTAAGTTGGGGTTATTTTTTGCACTTAGGTTTCCATTAATGGCCTTAAACGATATAATTTCACGGAATTTCAATCGTTTAAACAAAGGTATTTTATTGAATAAAAATCCGTTAAAATGATGTTCCACAAAAACGGCGATATATTCATCGCTTACCAATTCCAGAAAATTCATTAAATTATAAGACCGTAATTGATAAGAATAAGTTTGATTTGCGCGATGCACATACAACAAAGGATAAGGTATTCCACTACCAAAAACTTTTGCAGCTTCGAATTCAAAATTAGTAAATCCAAAAGGCGAAACATAAATACGTTTAAACACATTAAACGATAGTTTAGAATAGGAATAATCCGCATTTAAAAAGTCTTTAATCCCTTGCGTATACGACAAATGGAAAATCGGGTATTTCGTAATAATTGGGGTTTTGTAATTCATACCCTGATAGAATTTTTCATTTGGCGCAAAACGGAATATAGCCGATAATTCCGTCGATACAATTTCGCTAAGTGTATGATCTTCATAATCAAACCGCAAAGTACCTCCAGGTTCTTGAGAAATATGCTTAAAACCTATGGCTGTGGAAAATCCGTCGCCCCAATCGCGGTAATGCTCCAGCTTATACATTTTATAATACAAGAGCTTATCTGCAATACCACGTTTAAATGACAGCAAGAAATTGTCCTCATTAATAAATTGCATTTCCATACCCGGAAAATTCGTTTCCACCTGATACATAGCCATTAAGGAATGTCGTGGATTTTCTTTGATCGGTCGTTTGTTTAAGGACCAAGTAGCACTTCCCGAATATTTATAACGTTCATCGTCAAAGCCGTAAAGCACATAGCCTTCCAGTCTTAATCGTTCGCTAAACTTGTCGCTTGTTCTACCGCCAACGCGCAAACGAAAACCTTCTACATCGTTAAAACTATAAAATGTACTTACCGGACCAACATCTAAATTACCAAAATTCCAATAACCTGCAACCAAAAGCATTACCACGTCCATCGTTCTTTTAAATGCCGGAACATTCTGAACACTATCGATCATAGTATAAATTCCTTCTTCTTGCGTCGATAATTTTGACATTCTTTTTGCTTCCCAAAAAGCATCATCACGATTTGTATAGTCTAAAGCTTTAACCGCATTTTCTACACCCGAATAAACCGTATCGTTTCTTTGTTTGTTGAATTCATAATTGGCGTAGCTATTGCTCTTTCTACCATACATACCAATACCCGACTTCCCAATATTGAAATCGACGATTAAATTGTCTTTAGTAAGTATCCAACATTCGTTGTTCACATTTTCGAATTCCTGACTTATATGCAAGTCGTTTACGAAATTTAAGTTGATATCTTCCGTTACCCTCATATCAGCTTTAATAACGGCATAGGAGCTATCGTTTGTAATATACAGATTCCCTTTAAAAGCAAAATCTAACTTATTTCTCGGTTGAAAAGCAAGATTAATACAATTATAGCCATTAACATCCAGTGTATCAATGATGTGAAACTTATATATTGTTGGCGCAATACTGGAGAGCGGACTAATAAACTGATTGGTAATTAAAGTGATATTATTATCATTGAGATCAATATCTTGATATAAATTATCAACCATAAAACTAACACCTTCATTATCAAGATATTCTTTAAAGCCAACCATATTGGTTCCGTCGATATATTCTTTTTGCGTACTCGGCGATTTCCGATAATATACTTTAGAGATGGTTTCCTTTAAAAACACGGGCAAATAGGGTTTCCCATTTACCTCAGAAGTATCCATATAATCAAAAACAAACTGAAATTTCTTTAAGGCTTTTTTGTTTTTGAATTCTTCGGTAATATTATTCAAGTCAAACTCGACTTTTTCATATTTATCGTATTCGTAATAATCGAGTTTCTCTTTTCTGTTATTGTCCTTATTTTCGATTACTTTCCTAATCAAGTCGACGGCCAGGTTATCTTTATTCCGATACCTGATTTTTTTTGCTTTTATTTCGTATTCATCCAGATCGATACTCTTTGATTCCAGCTGAAAATCAATAACTTGATTGTCGCCAATAACAATGCCTTTTTCTTGGCTATTATAACCCAGATAGGAAGCTTGCAGTTCGTTGGACGCCCAGAGCGTTTCTATGCTGTAAGCTCCATTATAATCGGTTATAGTTCCTATATTTTTACCAGTAAACACAATGCTTACAAAAGGAAGCGGTTCTTTGGTATTTGCGTCAATTACCTTGCCTCGTACACGAGTCATATTTTGAGCAAACGCAGAATTATTAGCAAACAGAAGTACTAAAAAACTGGCGATTAGTATATATTTAAAACGGTCCATTTTCATAAAAACCTATTCTTTAAAAGTAAAATTTTTGTGCATCAAAAAATTAAAGCCAAAGCCAACAACTATGGCTACGATGACTTTTGAAATAATGTATTGAATTCCGAAGAACTCAACAAACAGAAATAAACCAAAAGTATTCAACAAAATACTTCCTCCCCAAACCATCAGGTATTTTATTGCTTGAGCAGAAAGTTTGCCATCCTTTTTCATAAACACCCAATTTCTTCCAAAAGCAAATCCGGTAGTCCCACCCATCAATGCCCCTAAAAATGCCGAAAGCATATACCAAAAATGTAAAACTTCAGTCAAAAATATCAATACAAAAAAATCGACAGCAGTTGCTGTTATGGCGACTATATTGTAGCGACAAAATGAAGTAAGTACACTTGGATTTTTATTCATCTTTATAAAACTTCAAAAATAACAATAGCTTGTAAAACAATATTTGCATAAACCCCTGCCAATACATCATCAAGCATTACACTCCAATCGCTTTTAAGCTTATCTAACCTTCTAATATACAAGGGCTTTAAAATATCGAAAAATCGAAATAAGATTAAAGCACTTACATAATACTGCCATTCAAATGGGATGGCAATGAGGGCTATCCAAACACCTACTACTTCATCAACAACGATCTGAGGTGCATCGTGAATCCAAATTTGATGCACTTTTTTAATGGAATAAACGCCCAAAAGTAAGAGGCTTAAAATAGCAACAAGATTAAGAACAAGGATAAAATGCGCTTGAAAACCAAGTTTATTAAACGCAAAATTGAAACAATAAAAAATCAGTATTCCTAAAATTGAACCGGCTGTTCCCGGTGCAATCGGTGCATATCCTGTTCCTAATCCCGATGCTATTAATTTATGCAATTTCATCTACTCTTCTTCGTAATAATCCAATCCTAAATGGGTAATTAAATCTTCGCCCATTATATGGCGCAACGTGTTTTCGAGCTTAATTTTTTGTAGAAATATATCATGGATAGGCTTGAGACCATCTTTTGTTTGAGGCGATTTAAAATAAAAGGACAACCATTCTTGAATGCCTTTCATATCAGCTCTTTGCGCTAAATCCATAAATAAAACCAAATCCAAAACAACAGGGGCGGCCAAAATCGAATCTTTACATAAGAAATTAACTTTGATCTGCATTTTATAGCCTAACCAACCAAAAATGTCAATATTGTCCCAACTTTCTTTATCATCGCCTTTTGGCGGATAATAATTAATACGCACTTTATGGTACATATCTTTATAAAGTTCCGGATATTTTTCAGGTTCTAAAATACTATCCAATACGCTTAGTTTAGAAACTTCTTTTGTTTTAAACGCACCTGCGTCATCCAAAACTTCGCCATCTCTATTTCCCAAAATATTGGTTGAAAACCAACCGTCAATACCCAATAAACGCGTTTTTAAACCGGGACCTAATATCGTTTTCATTAAAGTTTGACCCGTTTTAAAATCTTTACCCGCAATAGGGATATTGTTTTCCTTAGCCAAATCGATGATAGCCGGAATATCGATGGTAAGATTAGGCGCACCATTAATAAAAGGTACACCACTCTTAAGCGCCGCATAAGCATAAATCATACTCGGAGCAATAGAAGGATGATTTTCTTCTAAGGCTTTTTCGAAATTTTCTATCGTGCTATGTGTTTCATTTTCTTCGATATAAACCTCAGTAGAGGCACACCAGACAACCACTAAGCGGCTGCAATCGTTATCGGTTTTAAATTTCTGAATATCAGCCATTAATGCTTTGGCCGAATCCATTTTAGTCTTTTCGTTTTTTACATTTTCGCCGTGGATATTCTTAACGTATGCGGGATCAAAAACAGCGCGCATAGGCTTAATAGCAGACATTTCATCTTTGATAGAATAAAGGAGATTCTTATCCAAAACACCGGCATGCATAGCCGCGTCGTAAGTGTTGTCGGTATAAATATCCCATCCTCCAAAAACGATATCGTTTAAGGAAGCCAAAGGAACGAAATCTTTTATATTTGGATTTCGGTCATCCGTTCTTTTACCAAGTCTTATTTTACCCATTTGAGTCAATGATCCAATAGGTTGACCTAATCCTTTTCTTGCCGCAAAAACACCTGCCATTAAGGTAGTTGATACTGCCCCTATTCCGGGAATTAATACGCCTAATTTGCCATCGGCATTTTTGATAGTTGTTTGTGTATTCATTTATTTAAATTTTAAAATTATTCTTATTACATTGTTTTATAACAATGATACAATCGCTGAATAGCGGTATAATTTGTCAGGATAGCCATTATAAAAATGGGGATAGTGAAAATAGATATATTTTCAATAAAAGGAAAAGGGAGCCAATCCACTATGATTTTAAACTCGCCCACATTGGCAGAAATAATACCATACAAAATAGCCGTAATAGCAATAGTTAAAACCCTTTCCGGACGTTGCATCATCCCCACTTTGCATTCCGTACCTAATCCCTCAGCACGAGCTCTAACATAACTTACCATAATAGACCCAATCATTGCAATAAAAGCAAAAACCGAACTTAAAAAATAATGCTGTGCAACCAAATAATAGGCAATGCCAAAAAACATAATCATTTCGCTGTAGCGATCCAAAACGGAATCAAAAAGCGCACCGAATTTCGACATTTTATTCGTCGCTCTGGCCAATGAGCCATCAAGCATATCAAAAACCCCTGCAAATAAAGTTACTGCTCCAAACCAAGCGATATAGCGGTAGTCGCCTCTTTCGCCTAACTCTGCGCCAACAATCAAAATGACGGTGGCTAAACTGGTAATGAACAAGCCAATAGCTGTAATTCCATTGGGCGTAACACCTGTTTTTCTCAATAAAAAAATTATCGGATTGAGCGACTTATAGGCATTGGCCTTGATTTTTTCCCAAAAATTTTTAGTGTGCATCCTTAATTATTTAATAGCCAATTATTTCTTTAATCTTACATTTATAATACAATTATCAAACATGACATAAAACAGATTAATAACTGTCGCATTAATAACACTAGAAAATATCGGCAAAGTTAGTTAATATTCACTTTATTCAACAAAAAATTTATTTTTTATTCTTTGATATTCGCTTTTAGCTCCGTTTATACTCTGTTTTTGTTTACACTTTGCTATAATAATTCAACCTATAAAACGGCTAAATTACTCAAAATAAGTAAAAGGCTTTTCGTAAATAGCAAATCTTTTCAGAAATTACAATAGTGATAAAAAAGTGAAATTCTAATGTTTTATCTTTCAAATGTTTGTGATGCAAAAAAAATAGCGCCATAAATAAAAAAGCCACTCAACCAAAGCTGAATGGCTCATACTAATCAAATTTTGACGTAATTTTAAGCTCAGAGTACGCTGACGAGTGGCAATTTAACAGTAAAAACAGAACCTATATCTGCTTTACTTTCCACTTTAACCGAACCTTTGTTAAGCGTAACCACTTTTTTCATAATGGATAATCCCAAACCCGACCCGGAAATATTTTTTGTTTTAGGAGTTTTTATTCGAGTAAACTCTTTAAAAAGCAGGTCTTGCTCTTTTTCCGACATTCCTATTCCTGTATCTTCCACACTAAAAGTAGCGTATTTTCCCTTTTTAGCGATTGTGAATTTAACGGTTCCATTTTCCTTATTGTATTTCACGGCATTAGACAATAAATTATTAAAAATTATCTCCAACTCACCGGAATCCGCTTGCATTATCAGCTTTTCAGGAAAATCACGCTCTATTTTCACATTCATCTGTATGGCCATTGGATAAATAGAATCGATGGCCATTTTAGCAAGCTCGATAACATCAAAATTGTGAATAGTTCTCAGTTTTGTACCCGACTCAATCTTTGTAAAATCGAGCATATCCATAATCAGACCGCGCATAGATTCGAGGCGAGTCAACGATCTGTCAATCATTTTTTCGTAGGAAGCGATATCTTTTCCTGCCTGTCCATCTTTCATAATCCGAAGATAACCTTCTACCGCGTTGATTGGCGACTTCAATTCGTGCGAAAGCACCGACAAAAACTTAAAACGAGCCTGCTTGGCTTCGGCTTTCATCCGCCGTGTCATCCGTTTTAAAAACAAATGTTTGGTTATGCTCTCCGTAGCCGATTTCAAATCTTGCGCCGAAAAAGGCTTAGGAATAAAGTTAAATGCGCCATTGTTTGTTGCACGGATTGCCAATTCAATAGAAGCAAAAGAGGTAATCATCATAATGGCCGTATCCATTCCGTTAGCCTTGATGTATTCGAGCACTTCTATACCCTCCATTCCGGGCAATTTATTATCGAGAAGAATGATATCGATAGAACTTGTATTGAGGAGTTCAATCGCTTTCTCTCCGGTATCCGTATCAAGAATTTCAAATTCAAAATCGTCTTCACAAAACGGAAAACTTACCGTAAAATCTTTTAACGCTCTCCGAATTCCGGTCCGAATTCCCTCTTCATCATCGACAATTAATAATTTAAGAATTTCCATTATTTATCTTCATTTTTTGGGTTTGGTATGATCTGTTTAATGCTTAGATTTTCAATAATTTATTGATTTCGCGATGCAACTGATCCGGCCGAATGCCTTTGGCCAAATAACGATCGGCTTTAATCCAACTGGCCTCATTATCTTTTTCAGATTCAAAATTAATTCCGGTTACCGAAGTTGCCGATGTAACAATTAAAACGGGCACTTCGGGATATAATTTTTTCAATTTGTAAGAAAGAATAAACCCACTATCGTCGTTATTCATCATCAAATCGAAGATAGCCAAATCGGGTTTTTGGGCTTGCATAGCTTCTTCGCATTCTTCTTCGCTACTTACTGTTATGGTATCAAAACCAAAATGTTCAATATGAAATTTCAATTGTTCGAGGTAATCTTGGTCGTCATCGGCAATTAAAACTATTCTTCTCTCTCTATTCATCGTATTCTATTTTACAAATTATTAATCAACTAGTTAGTATAAGGAATTGTCAATGTAAACAATGTTCCCGTCGGTCCTTTTTTAGGGTCATTATTCGATTTTACATGGATTGTTCCTTTGTGCATTTTAACAATGCCATAAGCCAAAGGCAAGCCCAAGCCGGTTCCTTTGCCCGCTTCTTTGGTAGTGAAAAATGGCGTAAATATCTTTTCAAGATTGAGTGAAGATATTCCTGATCCATTATCTCCTATTTTTATTATCAAATCCGTTTTGTTTTGCGATAAATCAATACGCAGTTCTCCCCCATTTCCCATGGCTTCAACAGCGTTTCGTTGCAAATTAGTAAGCACTTGCATCATCTGATCCGGATCGATACGAATAGAAGGTGTTTTTAATTTATGCGTAAAACGAAGACTTATTTTATCGCTAAGCAGCAATGATTTAAAGCTATGCTCTACAAATTCAACGATATCGGTATCGACGAGTTTTACCTGATTTTTTCGAGCAAAATTCAACAATCCGCCCACAATTTTCTTACAACGTTCGGCCTGTTCATTAATTAAGCTTATATCTGTATAAAGCTGATTATCTGCATCTAACTCATCTTTGAGCAAGCTCGAGTACAAGCTAATGATACCTAGTGGATTGTTCAATTCGTGTGCGATACCGGCAGAAACCTGACCCATACTTGCCAGTTTTTCCGACTGTTTTAAGGCTTGTCGCGTATCGGCGAGTTTGCTGTTTGTTTTATACAGCTCGTTTACCGACTCGTGCAGTTTTTCGATGGCATAAGGAAGGCACATTTCGACTTCGGCGAGACCGTTCACTACGGCAGCGGCATGACTTTCGCAAGTTTCGTATCCACAAGCTCCACAATTTAAAATGGCTTGCGGTGTAATTCTTCCCATCGACCTTAAAACCTCTTGCACACTTTCTGCTGAAGGCTTACTTATTCTTCTGTCGGATGGCGAAAAACTCCTGCTCATATCTAAATCCGCAAATCTTAGCATGTTTTTTTCCCAATCGACTTGATCGATATGCTGCATTTTATTCTGAACGTATTCGCTAATTTTCTTTCTTTTCAGAAATTGATCCCCTTTTTTTGTCATTCCCGGACCGTGAATACAACCGTCGCAACACAGCAACTCGAGATGCTGATTTGCAAGTATCCCCTCTTCGAAATTCCGAATTGCTTCTAAAAATTTTGTTTTGCCTTCGGCTGTAATAACCTCTCCTTTTCCTAATCCTTCATTTAGATTTAAACTTTTAAGCAAACCGTGATTGACCGGAAACAAAGAGCCATTGGCTGCGTGTGGCGGATCAAAATCAGAAGGCTGCACATCGAAGCTAGAAATACTTTTTGATTCGAATAATTCGCGCAATTCGGTAAAGGTTAAAACTTGATCAAACAAATCCGACTCCGCTTTTTTAGCGATGCAAGGTCCGATAAAAACAATTTTAGAATCCGCCCCGTAAAGCGTTTTAGTGACTTGAGCAATAGCCATAGCCGGCGAGACTATAGGAGCCAAAGCAGAAACAATTTCAGGATGGTATTGCTCAATATAAGTGACAATTGCGGGGCAATCGGAAGTAATAATCGATTTTGCTTTTGCATTGGTAAATACTTTCTTGTAAGCATTGGCCACCAAATCGGCACCAAAAGAAACCTCCACTACATAATCAAAACCCAGCGCTCTTAACATCCCGACAAACACCTTATAATCGGCTATATCTAAAAACTCGGCAGGAAAACTGGGAGCAATGCAGGCGATTGTTTTTTCCTCCGTATTCAGCATGGCTTTCACATCATCAATAGAGCGATAATAGGCTTTGGCATGCTGACTGCAAACTTTTACACAATTTCCGCACGCAATGCATCTTGTTGTTATAATATCTGCTTGACCATTTATTATTCGAATGGCTTTAACCGGACATTCTCGAACACAAGTATAACAAACCTTACATAGGTTTTGCACCGTATAAACCAGCGGATTATGTTCAGAGAATTTAATCATGTTTTTATTTTCTGCTTTACTTAAATAATAACATCGCGTTTTTGATATTCTGTATGTAAAAGCTCGTGCGATTTTTCGCCAAGCGGTTTTCCTAAAAAATCGTTGTAAAGATTAATCACATCCGGATTTTTATGCGATACCCTTATCGATTCCGTTTCGTCGATGCGATACAATGATTTGATCCGCTCTTTTACAGCATTTTCGTCTAAATTAATCGGCTGACCACCTCCGGCAACACAACCTCCCGGGCAGGCCATAACTTCAATTAATTGAATATCATTTCTTCCTGCTTTTATTTCATCAAGAAGTTTCTTGGCATTTACAAGTCCATTCACTACGGCAACACCTATATTCAGATCGCCAATTTGGAGGTGAACTTCTTTTTGACCCTGTAAACCTCTAATTTCAGGAATTTTAAACCGAACAAGTTCCTCACCGCTAAGTGTATGATAGGCTGTTCTGATCGCTGCTTCGGCCACACCTCCCGTTGCTCCAAAAAGTTTACCTGCTGAAGTACGAATACCTAAAGGCGAATCGGCTGTTTCTGCTTCAATCTCATGCATATTGATACCGTAAAGCTTTACAAACCTCACAAATTCGCGTGTGGTTAAAACGGCATCTACATCGGTAATGCCTTTATTTGTCATTTCCTCGCGTTGAGCTTCGAATTTCTTTGCTGTGCAAGGCATAATAGAAACCGAATAAATATTTTCTTTCTGAATGTTTTTCTTCTCTGCAAAATAGCTCTTTATTATAGCGCCTGCCATTTGCTGTGGCGATTTGCAAGTGGAAATATTCGGAATCAATTCGGGAACAAATTCTTCGGCATATTTAACCCAAGCCGGACAACAACTGGTTATCAAAGGCAGATTTTTATTTTCAGTTATCCGTTTTATCAGCTCATTCGATTCTTCCATTATTGTTAAATCGGCTGCAAAAGTGGTATCAAAAACATAATCGAAACCAATCTTTCGTAAAGCGGCATTCATTATTCCGGCAATATCTTTACCCGGCTCCATACCAAATTTTTCAGCAATGGAAACCGATATAGCCGGAGCATACTGCACAACTACTTTTTTTGCTGGATTATTTAAAGCTTCTTGGATCTCGGCAAAGTGATTCTGTTCTGTTAATGCTCCGGTGGGACAAACCATAATACATTGTCCACAGTTTACACAACTCGATGTATTTAGGCCTTTATTAAAAGCGGTAGATATTATTGATTTACTTCCTCTTTTACTGATATCGATACAGGCTACGCCCATCACTTCTTCGCAAACCCGAACACAGCGTCCGCAAAGAATACATTTTTCCGGATCGCGCAGTATACTAACGCTTGATGTATCGAAAGGAAGTTTGTTTCTATGTCCCTGAATCCTTCTTTCGGTAACGCAAAGCTCTTGCGATAAGCCCTGCAATTCGCAGTTGCCATTCCTCACACAATAAAGGCAATCGTCGGGATGGTTTGAAAGCAAAAGCTCAACAATCACCTTACGTGCTTCCGTCACTCTTGGAGAATGCGTTAATATTTCCATTCCATCTTCAGCAGCTGCCGAACAAGACGTTATGAGTTTACCGCTATTGATATGTTCTACAACGCACATACGACAGCTTCCTGTGGGGAACATGTTTTTTAAATGACAAAGTGTTGGCACTTTAATTCCATGATCGTTAAGGACATTCAAAACGGTTTCGCCTTGATTAGCCTTTATCTTTTTTCCATTTACATTTATTGAAATACTCATAGTGAATCTTTTTCTTAACCTTAGTTAATTAGTATGGCATCAAACTTACAGACTGCTTCGCAACTTCCACAAGAAATACACTTATCCTGTACAATAAAATGGGGAGTCTTTTTCGCTCCGATAATAGCGCCGGTGGGGCATTTCTTTACACAAAGCATACAACCGACACATTTCTCAACATCAATGGTGAATGTTCTTAAGTCGGTACAAGCACCTGCTCTACAGATACGTTCAAATATGTGTTCTTCGTATTCATGACGAAACCATCTTAAAGTACTTAAAACCGGATTTGGAGCCGTCTGTCCCAAACCACATAGCGATGTTTCCTTAATTACTTTGGCCAATTTTTCTATTTGCGTAATTCCTTTAAAGCGTTTTAAGGCTCCATGCGAGCTTCCATTTGTTGGCTTGTGCGTAATATCTTCCAAAATTTCTAGCATCCGTCGTGTTCCTTCGCGACAAGGGATGCATTTTCCGCAACTTTCGCGTTGGATAAAATCCATAAAGAATTTTGCGACATCAACCATACAAGTGTCTTCGTCCATCACAACCAAACCTCCTGAACCCATCATAGCTCCGACTTCAAGTAAAGAATCATAATCGATGGGAATATCCAAATTTTGTTCGGTAATACAACCTCCTGATGGCCCTCCAATTTGTACGGCTTTGAATTTCTTGTTTGCTTTTATGCCTCCGGCGATATCAAAAATCACATTTCTAATGGTAGTTCCCATAGGTATTTCTACCAATCCGGTCAAGCTTACTTTGCCAGACAAAGCAAACACCTTTGTGCCTTTACTTTTTTCTGTTCCTATTGAAGCATACCAGTCTTCGCCATGGGCTATAATGCTTGGAATATTGGATAGAGTTTCAACATTATTAATAATGGTCGGTTTGCCAAATAAACCTTCAATAGCTGGAAATGGCGGACGAAGTCTTGGCATTCCACGTTTTCCTTCTATACTATGAATAAGCGCCGTTTCTTCGCCACAAACGAAAGCTCCGGCACCCATTTTTATTTTTATTTCAAATTCGACACCTGTATTGAATATATTTTTTCCTAAGATACCGTATACTCTCGCTTGATCCAATGCCAAATTCAATCTTTGTAAAGCCAATGGGTATTCAGCGCGGATATACACGTATGACTTGGTTGCTCCAATTCCGTAAGCCGCAATGGCCATACCTTCAATTAGGCGGTGTGGGTCACCTTCAATAACGGCTCTATCCATAAAAGCACCCGGATCGCCTTCATCCGCATTACATATCAAGTATTTTTGATCCGCTTCTTTAGCAGCTGCAAACTTCCATTTTCGCCCCGTCGGAAATCCACCTCCTCCTCTACCACGTAATCCACTTTGTTCAATTTTATCGCATACCTCATCCGGAGAAAACGTTTTAATCATTTTAAGATAACGGCTGTATCCTCCACCGGCGATATATTCTTCAATGGATATAGGATTGCAAATACCGCAGCTTTGCAGCACGATTCTTTTTTGAGGTTTAAAAAAGGGATGATTGGCAATAGAAGCTACACCCTCCCAAGCTTCATTTTCTCCGGTACTAAATTGACCCAAAACGTGCTCTTCAGGAATAATACTATGCCAAAGTACGGTGGATAATATTGGCACAACTAAATCGTGAGTAACTTTCTCGAAGGAAACCCTATTTTTCCCCGGAATCTGAATATCCATCAAAGGTTCGGAAGAACAGAGTCCTATACATCCTGTTTCGATAATTTCGACATCAATTTTATTGATTGTTGTATAATCCCGAATTGCTTTTAAAGTCTTATCGGCACCGGCACCTAAACCACAGGTACCGGCACCAACAAAAATGATTGGTTTCTCTATTTTCTCGTTGCGCAAGCGCGATAATTCGCCTTCTACGCTATCCGAAACAACTTGGTTTGGTTCAAGGCTTAAAACCTCAGAAATTAAAAAGTCCTTATAATTTGTCATGTTATTAGCCATCTAAATACTTCCCTTTTCTTTATATGATTCAATAATTTCATCAAGCGATTGAACAGTAACACCGGCATGGAAATTTCCATTGATATTAATTACAGGCGCTAAACCGCAAGTGCCTATACAAGCAACTATTTCCAAACTAAACAATCCATCTTTGGTAGTTTCTCCAACATCAATCCTTAGCTTTTTCTTTATTTCTTCAAGTACAGTGGCCGATCCCAACACATGGCAAGCCGTTCCTCTACAAACTTGAATATGATATTTACCTTGGGGTTGAAATCGGAATTGATTGTAAAAAGTAGCTACTCCATATACTTTGCTAACAGGCATACTCAAATGATGCCCAATTGAAGTTAATGCATCTTCCGAAAGCCAACCTTCAATTTCTTGGATTTCCTGAAGAATAGGAATAAGACTGTCTTTATCTGCATTTTCATATTTATCAAGTATGTTTTTTGTTCCTACGGTCATTGGATAAAGCATTTTTAGTTTAATAAAATCGAATAGGGAATATTAATTCAAAACCCGTTGAATAGAGGAAATAAGACTTCTGGCACTTGCCGGTTTATGAATAAATCCGGATACCGCTAACCAATGATTTACTCCTTGCTCATCGCGATAATCAATACCCGCATTTCCGGAGCTATAATCTTGAATTAACAAGACGTCCATTTCTTTATCCGATGAATTTTGTCGGTAATAACGCGCAAATTTCATCACATCATCATCATTCGACTCAAAGACTTCGATAGAGGTATGCATCAAAACAGGTAAATGCTTAAATGTTTCCTCTTTGGTTAAAGCTTCGGCGAGCTCAAAACCTTCGTAATGTGTAGTCATCATCACATCGACTATGGCTAAATCCGGTTTTTCGGCCTTGGCTTTCGCAATGCCTTCTTCTTTGTTGCTTGCAGTAATCACTTGATATCCTTCGTTGACTAAGACTGTTTCAACAACATCTAGAATATCGATATCGTCGTCGACCAATAATATTTTTTTTGTAGTTTTCATGGCTTTGATATTTGATGATAAATCCCTTTAATTACGATACAAATATTAGGCTTACTTACCTATTATTTTAGCGTGAAATCCACATTTTGATATAGGGTAAAAACACCCTAAATATTGTTATAATACTGATTATCTTACTATTACAATAGAAACAAATACACAAAGGGAAGAAAAAAGGTATTTATTGTTAATAAATTAACAACAAAAAGATAATCGACTCCTGTTTTCGTTTTGAGCGTGCGTATTTTTACCCTATTTATCGGGCAAAAAGATTAGGAAATTCATGCAATTTGTTGAAATGCGCAGAAAGAAAATGCGTTAGAATCAGCATTTAGGGGTTGACCAAGCCATTTTTTACGGCAAACAAAACAAGGTTAGGGGCATTCTTTGCACCTGTTTTCTCAAACAATCGACTCCGATGTCCGTCGATGGTGCGCTGACTCAAACCCAGACTTTTGGCAATCTCTGCATTGGAAAATCCTTTACAGATATATTCTAAGATTTCTTTCTCGCGCTGCGATAAATTAACATCAACACTATTTTGATTTGAAACGGGTTTATTTACGCTTACTACAAACTCTTCTGCAAAATAAGTATCGCCGGAAAAAACGGTATAAATCGCTTTTTCGAGTTCATTTTTGTTCGTATTCTTAAGCAAAAATCCACTTGCACCGGCTTCTATCATTTTATTAAAATAACCAATCTCTTCGTGCATAGTAAGCGCAATAATTTGGGTATTGGGGTATTTGCTTTTCACTTTTCGTGTAGCCTCAATACCATCCATTCCGTGCATTCGAATATCCATTAAAATAACATCGGCACTTGCCGTTTTTAGCACATCCAAAAGCTCATGCCCATTCGATGTTTCGGCCACAACTTTAATATTGGGAATCTCGTTTAAGATGGTGGCCAAACCTTTTCTAAAGATGATATGATCGTCGGTAATAATTACGCTAATGATTTCCAAAATACTATTCCTCCTTATCTAATTTTACGGTTATAACAACCATCAGGCCTTCTCCTATTTCGCTATGAAAATCGCAGTTGCCGTGTATGGTGCGCACCTTATTCACAATATTATTTAAACCCAATCCAATACTTAAATCGAGCTGTCTTTTTACATCGAAACCTATTCCATCGTCGCGGTAATACAAAACAATTTGACTATCCGTACTCCGAAGCTCGATGGTTATATTATTTGCCGAGGCATGCTTAATGGTATTGTTAATAAGCTCTTTTGTCGTTTGATAAAGTACAGTTTCAACCAGATTTCTGATTTTCACCTTATAATTATCCGATTTAACGGTAATATTTATGGCTCCTGTTTCATTGATGTATTTACAAAATTCGTCCACGGCAACAGCCAAACCAAAATCGTGTAAAATAGTAGGTGTAATTTTAGCGGATATTTGTTTCGCTGTTCGAATGGCCAAATCGGAGAGCTCGTCCACGTTTTTAAGCACATCTTCGCGTTTCGTATTTTTAAACTCGTCTTTTTTTAATAAATCGGTATACAATTTTAAAGTCGATAAAATAGGCCCCAATTCATCATGCAAATCAGCAGCAAAACGTTTTCGCTCCTTCTCTTCCGTTTCTATCATCAAACTTAACATTTTGTGCTCCATAGCCTTTCGCGCTGCGATATTTCTGGCCACACTAATGATGGCTTGCTTATTATTGAAATGAATGATACGGCTTTTCATTTCGATAGGAATAAGCGCTCCCGTTTTAGTCAAATGCTCCGTTTCATATGTCAGCTTACCCCATTCGATAATTTTCTGAATATTCCGACTAACTTGCTGACGATATTTAGGCGTTTTGATATCCGTAAATTTCATAAATAAAATTTCATCACGACTGTATCCTAAACTTTCGCAAGCTCTTTTATTAACTTCTATAAACCGGCCATCTAAATCCGCTAAGAATATTTCATCGCTGCTGTAATCGAATAAAAATTTAAATTTTTTTTCTGATGAGAGCAAAGCTTCTTCGGCCGTAGCTAACTTCTCAAGCAAGTTTTCCTTATTGGTAATCACCTCATTTTTAATCGATTTCATAGTTTAAACGCTTCAACATATGACTTTAAAAAATCTATTGTTATTTAATTCACAAAGATACTTCTTTTTATGATATAGCAAAGTAATAATTAGGCTATAATTGTTTTTTAAGAGGCTTCTTACAATTATCGAATTGCCGGAAGTGTAAGTGAATATTACTTCAATATTTTTGTCACTATTCGGTAGATTTCAGCAACTAACGAATTGATTTAAAGAAATAATGCAAACCGCCAAAATTTTGACTTTCGAGATAAGAGATAAACATATTGAAGTTTGGAAAATACGCTTTTAGTTCAGGCGCCAGAGCGTATATAAAATTGAACTCAGCTGCAAATTCAGGACGCATATCCATGGTATCGTTCAATGTTAGCTGAAACTTATTTAACAAAGAACCTTCTCCTAATAAAATGGAATCATCAACAGAAATCATTTTTAATAATTTCAGTAAAAGTCTGGCATCGCGAAGCTCGATAGCTACAACAAAACTCTTAAAAAAATGAGCATAGAATTCTTTTATTTTTTGTTGATCGTTGACCAAAGACAATGGCACAGGCGAGTAATCGAGTGATTGATAATAAACAGGAAGCGATTTTTTCTGCGACAAACCCACTTCGCAAAAAGCTTTCAAGGAGGAAACAGCCCAAGTCGCAAAACGGTCTTTTTTCAAAAGTACCAACGGAACACGACTTATTGTTTTCAAAGCATTTTCGAAAATTTGTTTCGTATTTTCTTTTAGCTCCGGAACACGCAGTTGCATGAGGTATAAATTGGCCCAATCGAGGTAAAGTTTCCACTGTTCTTTAACCTCAATAAGCTTAAGTGCTGCCTCAAAATGCCTATCCATTTCACTATTCTCGGCAAATAAAGCATAAGCTCTTGCTTTTTGTTGATGCAAAGACGCCACAAAACGACTTTCCTTTTCATCAAACTCGGGAATTGCTTCTTGCAAAAGCGCATGCAAACCAACAGAATCCTGTTTGGCTAATAAATCGGTGTAACGTTGATTAAATGCTCTAAAATATTTTTCGAAATTGGTCATTGTTTAGTTCTCTTTATCAATTAGCGCTTTATACATTATTATCTATTCACAAACTTTGAAACTCAATCTTTCTTTTACCAAAGGCATCCCCAAGGAAGTGAAACTTTGTGAAATAGCTATAACACAAAGTACCGCAAAGGCCTCACAAAGCTACACGAAGAAGCTCAATTTCAAATAATAAGCCATTATAAATAACAAAACTCTTCTAATTGATTATTACTTTAAAATAAATTTACAAAAGAATCCGGAATCTGCTTTACTTTCTGAACGGCATAATCAAAACAAAGCATCCCCGTCGATCCACTAATAACGTCTTTCTGACTTTTACTGTTTTTTACAAGGTAATGTACGACAAACTTTTTCGTATTTTCAATTTCGATGTCAATCGCTATTGAAAGCGCATCGTGCAAACTCACTTGATGAAGGTATTTTATTTGCGCATCGACCATAATGATGCCTTTTTCTTCTCCAATATTCAATTCAGACAAACCAAAATGGTTTAAAAATTGAATACGCGCATCGTGAAAAATCAGCAATGCTTTATCATTTCCTAAGTGGCCGCCATAATTGATATCGCCAATGCCCACGGTGTATTTTGCTAAAAATTCCATATTTAAAATTAATTTCCTTAGAGTGCCTTCGTGACTTCCTTTGTTGCCTTTATGGTAAAAAATCTAACCACAAAGTAGCACTAAGTCTAGCACAAAGTAACACGAAGTATTACCATCCAATTAAAGATTTATGTTATTCTTTTTTATTCAACCATTGCTTTATTAATTCAACAGCTCGCTTCTGTTCTTCTTCACTAAAGTCTTTTAAACGCGTTGCGTGAGATCCGCCCGGCAAAACCATTTTAAGTGCATTCGTTCTCGCATCCGGATTAGGCGAAGTGGAAACCCAAGGATCGAGCTCGCCATAAATATAGAGAAAATTATTCCC
>JBFHQD010000023.1:0-20962 GCA_041592395.1 Bacteroidales bacterium
AAATCCTTAATGCCGTCAATCTCTCCCAGACTTTTAATCAGCTCAATTATATCTTTACGTACAAGAGGTTCTCCTCCGGTAATCCGGATTTTATCAACGCCATCAGCAACGGCTTTTTTTGTAAATTCAACAATTTCTTCGAAGCTTAATATTTCTTTGTGCGACATAAGTTCTACACCTTCGGCGGGCATGCAGTAGACACAACGCAAATTACAACGGTCAGTGACCGAAATACGTAAATAGTTTATTTTTCTGTTAAATCTGTCGTACATCAACAATTTGTCCTTTTTTTAGCGTTGTTTCGCCAATATTTATAGAAATCATTCCATCTGCGTAAATATAGGAATGAATATGTGCTGAGCCATTATAATCGACCGGTATAATTTCGCCTAATTCATTGATATATATAGGAATATAGGATTTTCTTTTTGCTTTTTTTCGATTAAATTCGACGCCCATCGGCATTTTAAGTGCTAAAGGTTTAAAATCGAACCCCATCAGTTTATACAACAACGGTTTAACCAAAAGTTCAAATTGAACAAAAGAGGAAACCGGATTTCCGGGCAAACCGAAAAAGAATTGTTTGGCCTTTTTTCCAAACACTGTTGGACGACCGGGCTGAACAGCAAGACTTTTAAACAAAATAGAAATGCCTTTTTCGAGCAATATTTCGGGAACAAAATCAAATTCGCCCATAGAAACACCGCCCGAAAGCAATACCATATCGCTGCTGTCTAAAGCTTCCTCCAGCATTTTACGTGTTGATTCCGGATTGTCTTTGGCAATGCCAATATAACGCCCGCTAATTCCCATTTGTTGAAGCTGAGCCCTAAGCTGAACAGCATTGCTGTTGCGGATTTGCGAAACTTTTGGAGTTTCATGAGGTTCAACCAATTCATCACCTGTTGAAATTACAGCCACTTTTGCTTGTCGGTAAACCTGAATAAACGTTTTACCCACAGAGGCTAAAACCGGTATTTGTTGCGCTTTAATTTGAGTTCCGCTTTTCAATACGAGATCGGCAGATTTTAGGTCTTCGCCAATCAAACAGATATTGGAGCTTGTTTTTTCTTGAATAAATCGAATTTTGCCGTTTACTTTTTCCGTATGTTCAACCATAATAACGGTATCGGCTCCTTCGGGAACAGCCGCACCGGTCATAATTTGTGAACACTGATTTTCACCCACTTTTTTACTCGGGGCTACTCCGGCCGGAATAACTTCCAATAATTCCAAATCCTTGGTTAAATCTTGCTTGCGACAAGCAAATCCATCAACTGCCGATTTATTAAAAGGCGGCATATCCATATCCGAATATACATCTTCGGCTAAAATTCTTCCAAGACTGCTCTGAAAAGGAATGTATTCTGTTCCTAATGTAATCGCAGAATCTTCAATAATTTTATAAGCTTCTTCTTGTGTAATCATGAGTTTTATATTGGCTGCAAAAGTAGCGATAATGTCTCTATTTCAAAGCTTATTTTTGGTCAATATGTTTTTTTTAACCTATCGAAAATAAAATTATTCGGTCGATCAAAAGTATTTGATTGCCTCCAAGGAGAAATTGCATGGAATCAACTATTGAAGCATATTTTTTTTTACTTTTGAAGATTAAACCCGATAATAAATTAATTGATTTTTATGGAAAATTTTATCGTTTCTGCACGTAAATACAGACCTGCAACTTTTGATTCAATTGTTGGACAACAAACGATTACAAATACGTTAAAGAACGCCATTAAAAATCACCATCTGGCTCAGGCCTATTTATTTACCGGACCAAGAGGTGTGGGAAAAACAACTGCTGCACGGATTTTCGCAAAAACCATCAATTGCTTAAATATCGATCTGGAGAAGAATCCTGATCTTATTGAGCCTTGCAATGCTTGCGAATCTTGTCAATCTTTTAGTCAGAATGCTTCTTTTAATATTATGGAATTGGATGCTGCTTCCAATAATTCTGTTGATGATATTCGTCGATTGGTAGAGCAAGTGCGAATTCCACCTCAAGTCGGGAAATACAAGGTTTATATTATAGATGAGGTGCATATGCTTTCCGCTCAGGCTTTTAATGCTTTTTTGAAAACGCTTGAAGAGCCTCCATCATATGTTAAATTTATTTTGGCAACTACCGAAAAGCATAAAATTATTCCTACAATATTATCGCGTTGTCAAGTGTTTGATTTTAAGCGAATAAGTGTAGAAGATATTGCCAAATATTTGCGCTTTGTAGCGGATAGCGAGCAGGTGCAAGCAGAGGATGAAGCTTTGCATTTGATTGCGCTAAAAGCGGATGGCGGAATGCGCGATGCCTTGAGTATTTTTGATCAACTGGTAAGTTATACAAATGCCAATGTGAGCTACCAAAATGTAGTTGAGAATTTGCATGTACTCGATTACGATTACTTCTTTCAGATTTCCGATTTATTTTTAAGTAGCGATATTACTTCAGTATTGCTGGTTTTGAATGATATTATTGAGCGCGGATTTGATGGACAGCATTTTTTGATTGGTTTGGGCGAGCATCTGCGTAATTTATTAATCAGCAGAGATGTTAAAACTATTGATTTACTCGAAACTTCAGCATCTATTAAGCAACGTTATTACGAAAATGCGAATAAATTTTCATCTGCTTTTTTATTAAAAGCCCTCGACTTAAATACGCAATGTGATGTCAATTATAAAACAAGCAATAACAAGCGTTTGTTGATCGAATTGAGCTTGATGCAAATGGTAGCTTTAGGAAGTGGATTACTCGAAAAAGAGCCGCAAGAATCAACGCCCGGCTTACCACTGATTAAGAAAACACCAAAAACGGAAAGTGCACCGGAAAAAGCGCCTGCTCAGGCTAAGCCTCAAGTATCGGTTAATGAACCTGTTAGGGAAACTGCACCGCAGCCCCCTGCGCCAAAATTAGAAGCTGTAATTCCAAAGGAATCGCCGACAAAAGAAATCAAAACCCAAGAAGAATCGCCGGCAAGAATTCAGCGAGTTCCAAAAGGGATGGGTTTGGGAGTGTCGATTAAAGCAGAGGAAAATTCAACATCGGAAGAAATAAACCCCGACGCGTATATGCTTGGTAAAGAAGATATTGCTGATGATTTTACGCAAGACGATGTGGATAAAATTTACGATGAGTTTTTGGAGGGAATCAAAAATCAGCAAAGTTTATACGCCACTTTAAAAGGGAACAAAGCCATTATTCTGGAAGATGCAATAGTGCAATTGCATGTGTATAATGAGGCGCAAAAGAGTGCTTTGGGCGATAAATTATTTGAATTGGTAAAAAGCTTAAGGATAAAACTGAACAATTATAAGATAAAGACAACGATTAAGATTATCGAAAACGGAAAACCCATAAAAGCTTCAACTCCGGTTGAGCGATTCAATGCTATGGCTGAGAAAAATCCGCATTTAAAAAAACTGACCGATAATCTTAACTTGGAATTGGAGTTTTAATGCATAGAAGTTTAGTCTGTAATTAAGTATGAAAATCAAAAGCTTATTAAAAACACTTGGTCCCGGTTTGTTGTATGCGGGAGCTGCGGTAGGGGTTTCTCATTTGGTGCAATCGACAAGAGCGGGTGCGAGTTATGGTTTCGAATTGATTTGGGTTGTTATCGTCGCCAACATCATCAAATATCCTTTTTTTGAGTTTGCACCGCGCTATGCAAGCGCCACCGGAAAATCATTAATTGATGGATATTATACTTCCGGAAAATGGGCTTTGATTGTTTTTGGCGTTCTAACGCTTAGTACCATGTTTGCTTTGCAAGCAGCAGTAACAGTTGTAACAGCCGCTTTGTTAGGGAATATATTTGGAATCGCATTAAGTCCAAATAGTTTGACAGCTATTATTTTGTTTTTTACTATGTTTGTCTTGTTAAGCGGTAAATTTTCAGCTTTAGATAAAATGATTAAAGTTATAATTCTAACGCTAACTATTTCGACGCTAATTGCTGTTGTTGCCGCTTTCGAAATAAAAACTGTTGATGCTATGCATTTCGATTGGGGCAATGCCATTGATTTGGCTTTTCTTATTGCTTTAGTTGGTTGGATGCCGGGTCCAATAGATATTTCTACTTGGCATTCCACTTGGACGGTGGCAAAGATGGAATCGTGCGGACATAAACCCACTTTAAAAGAATCCTTATTCGATTTTAACTTCGGTTATATTGGTACCGCATTTTTAGCTATGGGCTTCGTTTCTCTTGGCGCATTTGTAATGTACGGATCGGGAAAAGAATTGTCATCGACGGGTGTTGAATTTGCCGGTCAATTGATCGATATGTACACCAGTTCCCTTGGAAATTGGTCGTATTGGATCATTGCAATTGCAGCTTTAACAACCATGTTTTCGACAACAGTTACCGTTTTGGATGCTTATCCACGTGTGATGCAGCCTACATCTGAGCTTTTATTCCCAAGTTTAAAACCCAAAAATCGGAAAAGTTTTAAACCTTATACCATTTGGATGTTAATTACCATTTTGGGTACATTGGCATTGTTGGTTTACTTCGGAAAGTCGATGCGCTTTATGGTCGATTTAGCGACTACCATATCTTTTGTTGCAGCGCCGGTTTTGGCTATTTTAAATTATAGAGCAGTTACAGATCCTCGTTTCCCGGTCGAAGCCAGACCAAAAAAATGGTTACTACTCTATGCTTGGGTAGGCATGGTATTTTTAAGTTTTTTCAGTTTGTTTTATTTAATTTGGAAGTTTTTACTGTAGTTGTACACTGCTTTACTAATCACTATTTTTTGGTATTTTAAATATTTAATTTAATTAGATATAAGATTTAAACCTAGTTTTGCCCTATGGAAACATTTTTGTCAAGTCTTGTTCCGATAATAAAGCAAGCCATTATGATTACCAGTTTTGTAATGGTAATGATGCTTATTATCGAGTTTTTAAATGTGAAGTCGAAAGGTCATTGGGCTAAGCATTTAAAAAATTCACCGTTTTTACAATTGGTTTTTGCCGCATTTATGGGTGTAATTCCGGGTTGTTTAGGTGCTTATACCGTGGTTTCGCTTTATGCTCATGGTATTGTTAAGTTTGCCGCTTTAGTTACCGTAATGATTGCAACCTCCGGTGATGAAGCATTTGTTATGTTTTCTGTTATTCCTGAAGCTGCGCTATGGTTAAACGGGATTATTTTTGTTATCGCCATCCTGGTTGGTTGGTTGTTAATGACTTTCGGGAAACGATTTGAATTTTTCTGTGTGCCCCCCGGCCATATGGTTATTCACGAGCACGAGGTAGAAACCGCTCTGATAAAGCCCAGAAGCATTTGGCAAAACCTTAAAAATATGACGTTTACGCGTGCCTTATTGATTGGAGGTATTGTTTTATTCCTTTTTGCTTTGGTATCAGGTGTATTTGGTCATGATCACGCGAGTTTTAGTATTGTAGATGGTCAAATTCATAAAGATCTAGAAGAGGTTGGTCATCACGAAGTTGATTGGGTAAAACTAACTTTTATTCTGATATCGCTTGTCGCCTTGTTTATTTTCACTCTATCGAGCGATCACTTTCTTGAAGACCACCTTTGGGGTCATGTAATTAAAAAACACTTCCTTAAAATTCTTTTATGGACCTTGGGAGCTCTTTTATTGGTAAACATACTCGATCAGTTTTACGATGTAAATGTGTGGATAAGCGATAATTTGTGGTTGATTCTTGTAGCCGCCGTTTTAATAGGTATTATTCCGGAATCGGGGCCGCATTTTATTTTTATCATTCTCTTTTTCCAAGGGATGATTCCGTTTAGTATCTTATTGGCAAGCTCAATTGTTCAGGACGGGCATGGTGCTTTGCCTTTATTGGCTGAATCGCGGAAGAGCTTTTTTGTTATGAAAGCGATTAATGTTGGTGTGGGTTTATTGGCAGGGGTGATTGGTTTACTTGTAGGATTCTAGAAGGGTATCAATTCTTGATTAAATTGCATGAAATTTCCGTAAGAATGATCGAAAACAAGAGCAATTTGCGATTTGGCTTATCTGATAGCTTTTAAATGTTACATCCTTTTAATAAAAGCGAATAAAAAATATTAAAATAGCTGGGTTTTATGAATGGGCTATAGCCATTGTTTTAGCTGTAAATAATTATAAAAAAAACTTTGGCAGTATAAAAATGTTTGTATATTTGCAGCGCTTTAAAACAATTGCGGATGTGGCGTAATTGGTAGCCGCGCTAGACTTAGGATCTAGTGCCGTGAGGCGTGGGGGTTCGAGTCCCTTCATCCGCACTAAACCGTTGAAATTTCAACGGTTTTTTTTATGTCTCTTCTGTAACATTTTTCGTTGAAAAGCGTCCTAAAAGGAGTATAAAATAAACGCTATGAGAAATCTTAAATTTATCATTCTACTGCTCGCAATGCTCAGCTTTTCGGGGTTGAAAGCACAATCCGATGAGTTTTCTAATTTTTATTTTGGAATTCCAACCAAAACTGTCGGTATTGGATTCGGGAATACACCTAAATTCACAGGTATACGTTTTAATTTCGCAGATAAATATGTCGATCAAATCAATGGAATTAATGTCACGCTTTGGAAAGATAAAGAGAATAAACATGCTGTTGTAAATGGACTTTCTTTGGGGATATTGCCTACGGCAGCTACTATGCGACCATTAAATATTGGAGTGGTTGGTCTTGTCGCTTATGATAATTTAAGTGGTATCAATTTAGGTGGTTTAGGCTTGGGGGCCGGAAAAAATTTGAATGGCGTTTCGATTGCGTCTGTTGGATTAGGAAGTGGTAACCAAATAAATGGTATAGCAGCTTCAGGCGTTGCATTAGGCTCAGGTGGAGATATGAACGGATTGTTTATGGCCGGTTTGGCAGCCGGTGCCGGTGGTGATATAAACGGTATCGCAATAGCTGGTCTAGCACTTGGATCGGGAAATAATATAGACGGAATTTCTATGGCAGGCTTTGGCTTAGGTGCTGGAAATGACATTCGTGGCCTAGCATTTAGCGGTTTAGGATTAGGTGCCGGTCGCGATATTAGAGGTATTGCCGTGGCGGGTATTGGAATTGGCGGTGGCCGTGATTTACGTGGAATATTTGTTGGCGGAATTGGTGTGGGTAGCGGAGGATCTGTTCATGGCATTTCACTTGCCGGAATTGGTGTAGGTGCAGGACAAGATGTTCATGGTCTTACTTTTGCGGGAGTGGGTATTGGTGCCGGTAGGAATCTGAGCGGTATTCAAGTTGCCGGATTTGGTTTAGGAGCCGGCAATAAGATTAAAGGAATAAGTGTTGCCGGTGTTGGAATCCGATCAACCGAAGAAATTAGCGGCATTCAAATGGCCACGGCTTATATTCGAAGCGATTATATAATTCGTGGTATTACTATTGTTCCGGGTTATTTGAAAGCAGAAAAGTACAAGGGTGTTTCTATTTCGGGCTATTCAAGAACCAGCGAAATGACCGGTATTTCTATAGCACTTGTTAATTCAACCGAGAAACTAAGGGGAGTTCAGATTGGTCTCATTAATTATGCAGGAAACAATAGAAAAGGTGCAAGAACCTGGCCTATCTTGAATATTCACTAAATTTTTGTGTGCTAAGAAAGTATAAGTTTAAAGTTCAAAGCATTATGGGTTTCGTATAGCTTAGCTTCAAACTTTAAACTCAAACTTGTTTAGTACCGATAAGCGGCTTTACGCAAATCGTTTATATTTCGAATAGGTTTTGGCGGTTTTAACTTATCAGCCAGAAACTTGTAGATTTTCACGCGGATCTGATTGGCTTTCTTGGTATCAATACGATCGAAAGAATGGCCTCCGGGAATGGCTTGGTAGATTTCGTATTCAAATTTTTTGCCGTCTGCTTTTAATGATTTTATCAAATGTTCAACTTCCAAAACATTCACATCATCATCAATTGTATTGCTGTGGATGAGTAGGGGAGTATCGCCCATTCTGTGTGTATTCCAAGCCGGAGAACGACGACGATATTCAGCAACATCTTCATTAACAGTTTTTCCTATATGATAATCGGCAGAATAGAGATCGAGGTAATCTTTTTCGTGATAACCCATACGCGAAATTAAATCGCTTACCGGAACGCCTGCAAAAGCAACTTGATAATCGTTGGGATGATCGAAAATATTAAGTAAAGTGATTAAACCTCCATGGCTCCATCCTATAATGCCTACGCGGTTTTTGTCAACGATATCGTAATTCTCAACCATATGGTTTCTAGCGGCATAAACATCTTCCGTTTCTAATCCTCCATAATCGATATTGCGATAATAAGAAGCGCCATAACCGGTGCTTCCTCGATATTCGGGTGCTACAACAATATAGCCTTGTGCCATAAGCTCACGAATTATATGCGTATAATACGTAGATAAATTGGAATGAACGCCGCCATGAGGCAATACAATTAAGGGGTATTTTTTGTCGGGAGCTACTCCTCGTGGAATAAAAACATAGGTCCAAAATTTCAGGGGATTGTTATAACCCATTGCTGTTGGATTTTTCATATTGGATCGCGGTGGACCGGTAATAAAAATTTTGTCGACAAAAGCAACATCTCCTACACGTTCAAACCATAAGATATCATCGCTTTGCTTAGATAAAACATCCAAGCGGTGCCTTAGGTTTTCGTTCGCTTTTTCGAGTGATTTTAATTGCTCTAAAATTTCATTTGATTTGTCCTGTGCCTGAATGGTTTGGCTTCCTAAAATTAAGGTAATAAATAGTACGAAGCGTAAAAGGTATTTCATTGGCTTGTTTGTTATTGATTTCTATAGTTTCAAAAATACAATATTTTTTTAGCCGATTGAACTTTTCCTAAAACTAATGGAATAAATAGGTAAAAGCGATAGTTCACGACCCGACAATTTTTCAGAGAATAAAACCTTCTTTTTTTAAAATAATACGTATATTTGCAGCCCTTTAAAACAAGGTAAATATTTTGATTCTTAATCCATTAATAATTCAATTTATCAATGAATATCACAAATGAAAGCACAGGAGATTTAACAGCACTTATTACTGTTGAAATTAATGAAAATGATTACGCCGAAAAGGTAAAAAGTGGCTTGAATGTCTACCGAAAAAAAGCCAATATTCCGGGTTTTAGAGCCGGTAAAGTTCCATTTGGCATTATAAATAAGATGTATGGAAAGGCCGTTCTTGGCGAGGAAGTTAATAAATTGCTTTCTGAAAAATTGAATTCCTATATTACGGAGAATAAACTTAATCTTTTAGGAAACCCATTGCCTTCTATAAGCAAAGAGGATAAAGTTGATTTGGATAATGAGAAAGATTTCACTTTCTATTTCGATATTGCTTTAGCCCCAGAAATTTCTTTGGAATTAAACGACAAAATAAAAGCAAATTTCTTCGATATTGAAATTAGTGATAAAATGCTCGATGAATATGTTTTGGATATCCAATCGCGTTTTGGCGAACACACACATCCGGAAGTAGTTGCTGAAGGAACTGAAGTTGAAGCCGATTTTAAACAGTTGGATGCTGAAGGTAATGTACTCGAAGGAGGTATTGAGCATAAAGGCAGATTCAAAGTCGACGATATTAAATTAAAAACAATCGCAAAACTTGTTTTGGGTAAAGCCAAAGGAGAAACACTTGTGTTTGACCCTATGAAAGCATTTAAAGATGCAGACAAAGTTTCGGTAATGCTTGCGGTTACAAAAGAGATGGTTGAAGACTTAAAAGCTGATTTTCAAGTAGATATTGTAAATATACATTTAACAATTCCAGCTGAAAATAATGAGGAGCTGTATAAAAAAGCATATCCATCGGCAGAGATAAAAAATGAAGAGGATTTTAGAGCAAAAATTAAAGAAGATGCTTCTAAACAATTTGTCGCCGAAAGCGATAAATTATTTCTTTCTGAAACGGTAGATTTGCTTATCGAGAAAGCGAATATTCAAATTCCTGCCGAATTTATGAAACGCTGGGTGTTAGCCAATAACGAAGGTAAGCTTACAGCTGAACAAATTGAAACACAGTGGACAAGCTACGAGCATTCCTTAAAATGGCAGCTTTTGCAAGAAAAACTTTTTAAAGCGCATAATATCGTTGTGGAACCAACTGAAGTTCGCGAACATATTAAAGGATTTATCGGTGGTCAATATTTTGGTGGACAAACCGAAGATGAGGGTTTCAAGAGCCAAATCGATGGCATTGTGGATACCGTAATGCAAAACAAAGAGGAGGTAAATAAGATTTACGATCAGCTTTACGACAAAAAATTACTTGACTTATTGAAAGAAAAACTATCTTTAAAAAATAAATCAATTTCATTAGATGACTTTATTAAAAAAGCGAGTCAACCACCAAAAGCATAAAAATTATGGATGCCAACGAATTTAGAAAATACGCCACAAAGCATGTAGGAATCAGTTCTTTAACACTCGATCGCTACACGTCGATGGTGCAAAATTATATTTCGCCAACTATTATCGAAGAACGTCAACTGAATGTGGCACAAATGGATGTTTTTTCTCGTTTGATGATGGACAGAATTATCTTTTTGGGCGTGCCCATTGATGATTATGTTTCCAATATTATTCAAGCGCAGTTGCTCTTTTTAGAAAGCGCTGATGCGGAAAAAGACATCCAAATTTATTTAAATACACCCGGAGGTTCAGTTTATGCCGGACTAGGGATTTACGATACTATGCAATATATCAACCCCGATGTGGCTACCATTTGTACGGGTATGGCCGCTTCTATGGGTGCCGTTTTATTGTGTGCCGGACATGAAGGAAAACGAACAGCGCTAAAACATTCGCGTGTGCTTATTCACCAACCTATGGGAGGCGCGCAAGGACAAGCTTCTGATATAGAAATTACGGCACGAGAAATATTAAAATTGAAAAAAGAACTTTACGAAATTATTTCAAAGCATAGTGGTCAAACACTTAAAAAGATTGAAAAAGACGGAGATCGTGATTATTGGATGACTTCCATAGAAGCCAAAGAATATGGGATGATTGATGAGGTTTTAGGAATGAAATAATTTTTTACAATTAAATAAGCTACCTTTTAGAAATCGATCTGAGAGGTAGCTTTTTTAATAACAAACATTTACAATGGCAAAAAAAAATATTACCGATTCTTGTTCTTTCTGCGGTCGATCGAAAGACGATGTTAATCTTTTAATTGCAGGATTTAACGCACATATTTGCGATTCTTGTATCGATCAGGCTTATCTGATTTTAAAAGAAGAGTTACAAGGTCAAGACGATTTAACTGATTTTAAATCAGCTAAATTGATGAAACCGATGGAAATTAAATCGCATCTAGATGAATATGTTATCGGTCAAGATGCGGCAAAAAGGATGCTTTCTGTGGCTGTTTACAATCATTACAAACGCTTGGCACAACCTGAAAACAAGAAGTTTGCCGATGTGGAGATCGAAAAATCGAATATGATTGTAGTAGGCGAAACAGGAACAGGTAAAACCTTGCTTGCCCGAACAATTGCCCGCATATTGCATGTGCCTTTTGCTATTGTTGATGCGACCGTTTTAACCGAGGCCGGCTATGTTGGTGAGGATGTCGAAAGTATTTTATCTAAACTATTGCAAGCCGCTGATTTTGATGTAAAAGCCGCTGAACGCGGTATTATTTTTATTGATGAATTGGATAAAATCGCACGCAAAAGTGATAATCCAAGCATAACACGCGATGTTTCGGGTGAAGGTGTTCAACAAGCTCTATTAAAATTACTCGAAGGAACCATAGTAAATGTGCCACCACAAGGCGGACGTAAACATCCTGAGCAAAAAATGATTCAGGTAGACACTACGAATATTTTATTCATTGCCGGAGGTGCTTTTGATGGTATTGAACGAAAAATTGGATCACGCCTAAAAGCAAATATGTTGGGTTATGGGGCAAAAAAAGAAACGGGACAAATTGATAAGAAAAACCTGTTGCAATACATTACTCCCGGCGATTTAAAAGCCTATGGATTGATACCTGAGATCGTTGGTCGTTTGCCGATAGTTACTTTTTTGAACCCGCTCGACGAAGAAGCCTTAAAACGAATATTAACGGAGCCCAAAAATGCTTTAGTTAAACAATATGCCAAATTGTTTGATATGGATAATATCCAGCTCGATTTTCAAGAAAGCGCGGTAGATTTTGTAGTAGAAAAGGCTTTAGTATCCAAAATTGGAGCGCGTGGCTTACGTTCTATAATGGAAGCCATTATGTCGGATGCTATGTTTGAAATTCCATCGGAAAAAAGCATTAAATCACTTAAAGTTGATCGCAATTATGCAGAAGAAAAGTTAGATCGGAATAGAGGGAATAAGCAAAAAGTAGCTTAATCTTTTCGAGTTCTGTTTATTTCTTGCTGATATTGCGTATAAGTCGTTATTTTTGTACTTGGTTTCGTAGATATGTGACTTATGAAGACTTTCATGTTTTCCATTTTCTTTCTTATTTTGAGCACGTTTTCACTTGCTCAGCAATTGGATACCGTTATTACGCAAGCGAATATTAAATCCGGCGATACCTTACTTATTAAACAATTAAACGAAGTCGAAGTTTTTCCCAAATTTAAGCATGCTTATCAGCAAAGACGCTACGATCGTCTGGTTCGTTATGTAAAAAAAGTATATCCTTATGCTCAAATTGCCGCTGATAAAATGCACGAATATGAAGATGTTTTGCTCAGTACGCCCGATAAAGGAGAGCAACGCAAAATTATGAAACAGGTTGAAGATGAGATTTATGCGGAATGGGAAGGCGACTTGAAAGAACTAACCTATATGCAAGGCGGTATCTTATTAAAATTGATTGATCGACAAACCGGCGAATCGTCTTATGAGTTGGTAAAAGAATTCAGAGGTAGTTTTAGAGCTTTTTTTTATCAATCGTTTGCTCGATTGTTTGGCTTTAATTTAAAGGAGCGATACAATCCAAAGGAAAACTATTACGATCAGCAGATCGAATACATCGTACATCTGATTGAAACCAATCGATTATGAATTCAATATCAGGGTGAGTTCGCTGTAATTAAAAGGTTTTCTTAGCAACCCATTCATTCCGGATTTCCGACATTTCTCTCGAATTCCCGGATAATCTTCGGCAGTTAGGGCTATAATTTTTGGAGGCATTGGTATTTTTAATTCTTTATCTAAACTGCGCATAGCCTCACTAACCTGGAAACCATCCAATTCCGGCATTTTTAAATCCATCAGTACCAAATCAAATTCCATTCTACGGTATTTAGAAATGGCATCTTTACCTGTTCTAGACACTTCAACCGTATAACCAAGTCGGTTTAAACTCGTTGTCGCTATTTTTTCATTTATCAAATTGTCTTCAACAAGCAGTATGCGTAAGTCTTTTGGTGTATCGTCCAAGCTTTGATTTTGCTGTTCTTTGTATTTGGCAGGAACCAAAGACCCAATTTCGTTAGCTAAATGAGCTAGTTTTACAGGTTTATTGATATAACCTGCATAGCCAACTTCTTTTAGCTTTTTAATTGGAAACAAATTCGCAGTAGCAGAAACAAGTATAATGTCGGCTCTGCTTAATTGCGTGCTGCTTCTAAGTTTTTGAATAACTACTGTATCTAGAGTATCGCGGTATTCTCGGTCAAGTAAAATGATATCATATACTGTCGTTTCAGTGCTAGCACCGGCAAAGTAATTATAGGCTTCCGCAGGATTAGTAAAATCTTTAGCAGCAATACTTAAACTTTGCAAGTATTTCATCATAATTTTCCGACTGATCTCATTTTCTTCAATCAAGATAACATTCATTCCGCTATACGAAATATTTAAATCGCGTTTGGTAATATCCAGTCGGCTGGTGGTTTTAAGTAAACTGGCTGTAAACCAAAATGTACTTCCTTCGCCTTCAATACTTTCGAAGCCCATTTTACCTTGCATAAGTTCGCAAATTTTGCGCGAAACGGCTAAGGTAATACCGGGTTCGTTGGAATCGAGAAAACGCAAGCGATCAATACGTGTAATCATATTGTAGAGTGCCTTTTGCTTAGCCATACTCATTCCAATTCCGGAGTCTTCAACCTTAAATTTAAGGGTTACTTTATCTACGGCATTTTCGATGCGTTCAACAAAAATAACGATCTGGCCATTTTCGGTATAACGAATGGCATTGTAGATCATGTTGAGCAAGATTTCTTTTATCCGTATAGGGTCGCCCATTAAGGTTTGTGGTATTTTAGGCTCGACAAAAATGGTTAATTCTAACCCTTTTTTATTGATATCGCCATTTACCAAATCGCCAATTCCGTAGATAACATCGTGCACATTAAACGGAACATTATCGAGTTCTATATCGTCGGAAGCTAATCGGCTTCTATCAAGCAAATTATTGACAACAGTTAAGAGATTATTTGAAGAAATCACCAAATCGTCCATATATTCGCTTTGTTCTTTCGAAATTTGCGTCTTTTTTAATAGATCGATAATACCAACAATACCATTCATTGGTGTTCGGATACTATGTGAAATAGAAGACCAAAACTCTGATTTACTTAAGTTTAAACTGTCCAAGGTATTGTAACTATTTGCTTTGTATCGTTTTACTTTTTGCTGTAATAACAAAATCACAAAACCTAAAATTGCAATAACAAGGATTAAAAAAATCAGAAGTATACCGAGCGTATTTATCATATTATAGCTTGTCTTATTTTCAGTAAGTTAAATTACAGTATTTAAAAAAGTTATTCGGTGTAATTTTTTGTTTTTATTAACAATGAAATTTGAATAAGTATTCGGTAAATAAAAAGCGAATAGGCATTACCATGCTTGTAAATGTTTGATATCTAGTCGGAAACAAATAATACATTTTGCGCAACAATTGTAAGCAAATCATAACCAAATATTTTTAAAATAAATGCGATAAAATTTGTAGATTTGTGCTTCCAAAAAAAAGAAGAGAAAAGCAGAATAGTATGGCTGCATTTTTAATTAGCAAAAGTTAACGATAGAATTGAAGATCAGGCATTAACTCAGAAATTTAATATAAAATTTAGTAAAATGGCTAAAGAAAACAATCAGAAAAATGTATATCTATTCGGTGATAAAAAAGCGGATGGTAATGCAACAATGAAAAATCTTTTAGGTGGTAAAGGAGCAAACCTTGCCGAAATGAATTTAATTGGTGTTCCGGTTCCTCCGGGTTTCACGATTACTACCGAAGTATGTACTGTGTACAACGAAAAAGGTAGCGAATTTGCTATCGAAATGATTAGAGGTGAAGTGGAAGCTGCTGTAAAAGCAGTTGAAGAAATGACTTCTACCAAGTTTGGCGACAAAGTAAATCCTTGTTTATTATCTGTTCGTTCGGGTGCCCGTGCTTCTATGCCCGGGATGATGGACACTGTTTTAAATTTAGGTTTGAATGATGTTGCTGTTGAAGGAATTGCAAAAAAATCCGGTAACGAGCGTTTTGCTTGGGATTCTTACCGTCGTTTTGTACAAATGTATGGCGATGTTGTAATGGGTATGAAACCGGAGTCGAAAGAAGATATTGATCCTTTTGAAGAGATTATAGAAACCATTAAAGAAGAAAGCGGAGTTAAAGACGACAACGATTTATCTGTTGATAGTTTAAAAGATATGGTAGCACGTTTTAAAGCTGCTGTTAAGAAACAAACCGGAAAAGATTTTCCAGACGATCCTTGGGAGCAATTGTGGGGTTCTATAATGGCTGTTTTTGATAGCTGGATGAACGACCGCGCAATTTACTACCGGAAATTGAACGATATCCCTGCTGAGTGGGGAACAGCTGTAAACGTTCAAGCTATGGTATTCGGAAATATGGGTAAAAACTCAGCTACAGGTGTTGCTTTTACCCGTGATGCTGCTACCGGAGAAAACATTTTCAATGGCGAGTATTTAATTGATGCACAAGGCGAAGATGTGGTTGCCGGTATTCGTACTCCTCAAGAAATTACTTTAGAAGGTTCTAAACGTTGGGCTGTTCTGGCTGGTGTGAGCGAAGAAGAGCGCGCTTCAAAATATCCTTCACTAGAGGAATCTATGCCAAGTATCTATAAAGAGTTAAATGAGATTCAGCAAAATCTCGAAAGACATTATAGAGATATCCAAGATTTAGAGTTTACTGTTCAAGACGGTAAATTATGGATGTTGCAAACACGAAGCGGAAAACGCACAGGAGCAGCTATGGTAAAAATTGCTATGGATATGCTTAAAGAAGGTGTTATTGACGAGAAAGAAGCTTTATTGCGTGTTGAACCTAACCGTTTGGACGAGTTATTGCACCCTGTATTTGAAAAATCAGCCATAGGAAAAGCCCACGTGGTAACCAAAGGTTTACCGGCTTCTCCCGGAGCTGCTACCGGACAAGTTGTTTTCTTCGCTGATGAGTGTGATAAATACCCTAATTCAATCTTAGTTCGTATTGAAACATCACCGGAAGATTTAGAAGGAATGAATATTGCCAATGGTATTTTAACTGCTCGGGGAGGTATGACTTCTCACGCAGCTGTTGTTGCTCGTGGTATGGGTAAATGTTGTGTATCCGGTGCCGGAAATGCAAAAATCAATTACAAAGCCAGAACAATGGTTGCCGATGGTAAAACATTTAAAGAAGGCGATTGGATTTCGTTGAATGGTTCTACAGGTGAAGTTTATGATGGAAAAATCGATACCATTAAACCTGAATTAAGTGGTGATTTTGGCGATTTAATGAAATTAGCCGATAAATATGCGGTGATGTTGGTTCGTACCAATGCAGATACACCTCACGATTCTAAAGTGGCTCGCGATTTTGGAGCACAAGGAATTGGCCTTTGTCGTACCGAGCATATGTTCTTCGAAGAAGATAAAATTCGTCCTATGCGCGAAATGATTCTTGCAGAAAACGAAGCCGGTCGCCGCGAAGCTTTAGATAAATTATTGCCTTTACAACGTACCGACTTTGAAGGTATTTTTGCGGCAATGCACGATCTTCCTGTTACCGTTCGTTTGCTCGATCCCCCTTTGCATGAGTTTATTCCTCACGAAGAAGCCAATCAAAAAGAAATGGCTGAAGAAATGGGTATTAGTGTTGAGGAAATTAAGGCTAAAGTAGACGCTTTACACGAATTCAACCCTATGTTGGGTCACCGTGGTTGTCGTTTAGGTAATACTTATCCTGAAATTACAGAGATGCAAGCACGTGCTATCATCGAAGCTAGCTTGAACTTGAAAGAAAAAGGCATTACAGCTAAACCTGAAATTATGGTTCCGCTTACAGGTACAAAAGCAGAGATGAAAATGCAGGAGCAAATTGTTCGCTCTACCATCGAGAAAGTATTTGAAGAAAGAAATGACAGCATCGAATATCTTGTAGGTACTATGATTGAAGTTCCTCGTGCAGCCCTAACAGCTGATGAAATGGCGGAGTCTGCTGAGTTCTTCTCTTTCGGAACTAACGATTTAACGCAAATGACCTTTGGTTATTCGCGCGATGATGCCGGAAAGTTTTTACCAATCTATTTAGATAAAGGTTTATTAGAAAACGAGCCGTTCCAAGTATTGGATCAAACCGGTGTTGGTAGCTTAATGCGTATAGCCGTTGAAAAAGGCCGTAAAACACGACCAAATATCAAGATTGGTATATGTGGTGAGCACGGTGGTGAGCCTAGCTCAGTTGAATTCTGCAATACTTTAGGATTTAACTATGTAAGTTGTTCTCCTTTCCGTGTACCAATTGCTCGTTTGGCAGCTGCTCAAGCCAATATTAAACAAGGCGCTTGGAATAAAGACAAAGCATCAGATCAATTGAAAGACAGCGCTAAAAATGTTGGCGACGTTTTAGGTGCGGAGTTTACCGAACTTGAAAAAGAGGCCAAAAAAGCGGCTAAAGTGGTTCGTAAAGAAGCTGAGAAAGAGATTAAACGTCTCCAATCAGAAGCTAAAGAAGTAATCAAGAAGCTTAAAAAAGAGTTGAAGAGCTTTAAAAAATAATTTACTGTTCCTCATTAATTTGAAAGGGATTGCGGAAGTGATCCCTTTCTTTTTTTATTTTTGTTTTATGAAAAATAGAGTAGCGTTGGTTTTGTCGAGTGGTGGCGCCCGAGGAATCGCTCATATTGGGGCTATCGAAGAATTGGAAAGTCGTGGTTATGAAATAACGGCTATATCAGGAACTTCTATGGGAGCCTTGGTTGGTGGTATTTATGCTGAAGGTGGACTAGCCTTGTATAAAGATTGGATGCTTACCTTGGATCGCATGGATGTTTTTAGTTTGGTCGATTTTACACTTAGCGGTCGGGGTTTGGTAAAAGGCGAAAAGGTATTGCAGGAAATGAAAAAAATAATTCCAGATAAGAGTATCGAAAATCTTCGCATTCCCTATGCTGCCATTGCAACGGATATTCTCAATGGTAAAGAAATTGTGTTCGAAAAAGGAAGTTTATACGATGCCATCAGAGCGTCTGTATCTATTCCTACCGTATTTACACCTTTTGAATATCAGGGCCTGACCTTGGTTGACGGTGGCGTGGTAAATCCTGTACCTATTAATCGGGTTAAAAGGAGCTCTGAAGATTTATTGGTGGTTGTTGATGTTAATGCTGCAATCCCTTACAAGAAAAAAGGAAGAGCGCATGAAAAAAAAGAAGAAATTCAATTGACTGAAGATAAGCGCTTTAGTAAATATGTACGATTGCTAACACATAAGTTTAATTCGCTGATCCCCAACAATGAAAAGGATAAACTTGGCTATTTTAACTTGCTTAATAAAACAACCAATTTAATGGTGCATCAATTGTCGCAAATGGCCATTGAAAAAGGAAATCCCGATGTACTGATCAATGTGCCTCACGAGTCTTTTGGCGTTTTCGATTTTTATAAAACGGCTGAGCTGGTTCAACTCGGACGCGATCAAACCAAATTGGCTTTAGATGAATACGAGAGGAAGCTAAATAGAATAGAATAAGCACAAAAGGCGAAGTCAATATCACCCTTTGTGCTTATTCTATATTAGTTTAGACAGAAAGAATAATTTCTATCATTTTATTAATCGAAAAGGCTTACTAAGTCTTTTTTGCTTTTTCGCACTTTTGTCAGATTAACCAACCAGTCTTTGTCCGTATCTCTATAGCCAACAGCGAGCATAACACAGCTTCTAAGTCCTTTGGCTCTTAATCCTAATATCTCATCCAATGCGTCTGGATCAAAACCTTCCATAGGTGTTGTATCAACTTCTTCGAAAGCAGCCGCTGTAATTGCCTGAGAAAATGCAATATAGGCTTGTCTTGCTGCATGATTAAAATTTACTTCGGCATCTCTGTTTGGATAGTTTCCTAAGAGCATCTGGCGATAATTTTCCCAACCTTCATTTTTAAAACCACGAACAGTATTTGTGAGATCAAATTGTTTGTTAATACGATCAGCAGTATAGGTATCCCAAGCAGCAAACACAAGTAAATGAGAGCAAGCTGTAATTACTTGTTGATCCCAAGCAATGGGCTTAATTTTTTCTTTTATTTCCTGATTCGTAATTACCATGATTTCAAAAGGTTGTAAACCACTTGAAGTAGGTGCTAGCGAAGCAGCTTCAATTATGTTATCAATTTTTTCTTGCGCTACTTTTTCACCATTCATGGCTTTAGTGGCATAACGCCAATTTAATTTATCTAGTAATTCCATTTTATTTAATTTAATTCATATTTTGAGCATTGTTTGAAAGTACTTTTATCCATTCATTCAGCATATTTTTTACTTGAATTACATCTTCCAGTTGAATAGTATCAGTTAAAAGTACTTCAATAAGTTTATTAGGAATAAGCTTGGCCTGAATCTTAAGTTGTTTCCCTTTTTTTGTTAATTGAACAATTACGCTTCTTTCATCTTTGCTTGAACGCTTTCGGTGAAGAAGCTCCAATTTTTCCATACGCTTAAGCAGAGGTGAAATCGTATTGGTGTTGAGTAGTAGTTTTTCTGTAATCCGATTGACTGAGAGGTTGTCATTTTCCCATAATACCAATAGCACTAAATACTGAGGATAAGTTATACCCATTTCGTTAAGATAAGGTTTGTACGCCTTAGAAATAAGGTGAGAAACAGAATAAATGGGGAAACAAACTTGATTGCTTAATAATAGTTGCGGACTATCCATTAGTTCTTGTTTTTTATAGTTTTAAGTGCTTTCCAAGATCCGGCCGACCAAATGGCCCAGGCAATTAATAGAGGTTGAAAAAATAATCTTATTAATCTTGCTCTATCAGAATCTAATGCGCCAAAAGCATCCTTGCCATTAATATACTGAGCAATATTGCCCGGAAATACCAATACAAAGAAAATAGCAAGTGCCCAACCGAAAAGCGCACGTTCTTTTTTCCAAAATGCTAAAGCGAGACCTAAGCTAATTTCTACAATTCCAGATAAAATAACCACTAAGTCTTTGTCTAAGGGGAGCCAATCAGGGACTTGTGCTTGAAATTCTATGCGGTTAAATGTTAAATGACTATATCCAGCATATACCATAAAAATGGCTAAAAGAATTCTAAATATATTTTGCGTAATAGTTGTTTCTATTTGATTTTTCATGTTCCTTTTAAGTATCGCGTACAATAATATCGTGCACGATGCAAATATAGGCATTTTATTTTCATGCAAGTGTCTTTATTAAATAAAAAGGAAGATTGAAACAATATAATATTTAAGGCATTGAAAATAAAAAAAGCGGAGAGACAGGGATTCCTCCAACGGAGTGCCTTTGGCAGAATCCTGGGTGCGATTTTACAAACAACAATAAACTAAAAAAAGCGGAGAGACAGGGATTCCTCCAACGGAGTGCCAATGGCAGAACCTTGGGTACGATTACACGAACAACAATAAACTAAAAAAAGCGGAGAGACAGGGATTCCTCCAACGGAGTGCCTTTGGCAGAATCCTGGGTGCGATTTTACAAACAACAATAAACTAAAAAAAGCGGAGAGACAGGGATTCCTCCAACGGAGTGCCAATGGCAGAA
>JBFHQD010000024.1:0-20787 GCA_041592395.1 Bacteroidales bacterium
CGTTTAGGATAGCTAGTACAACAAGAACAAACCACATAGCCAGAGAATAGAGGTAAATCCTTTTCATTTTAAAATCCTTTTTAATTCAAAAATAAGAAAAAGATTTATTTTATTAATGGCTATCTGCTTAGGCCATAATTTCGCTTAGTTCGAGCCATCGAAATTCTTTGTTTTCGAGTTCTTGACTTAGTTGCTCAAAGCGTTTGGAAATGGATTGAAGTTCGTCGGGACTTAGTTCTCCGGAATTCATTTGCTCCAAAATGCTTTCTTTTTCTTTTTCCAATTGTGCTATTTCTAATTCAATAGCTTCATACTCTCTTTGCTCTTTATAAGTTGCTTTGCGTGGTTTTTCTGAAGGTGTTTTAATTGGAGGTTCTACTTTACGACTGGCTTTCTCGGCCTTTTTTTCTTCGCTCGATTCAATTTCTTGCATTTCCCGATAATCAGAGTAATTGCCCACGAAATCTTTGATATTTCCTTGTCCGTTAAAAATAAAAAGATGATCGGCTAGGCGATCCAAAAAATAACGATCGTGCGAAACAATGAGCAAGCAGCCTTTAAATTCGAGCAAGAATTCTTCTAAACGACCGAGTGTAAATAAATCCAAATCGTTGGTAGGCTCATCAAGAATTAGAAAATTTGGGTTTTTGAGTAAGGTGATAACCAGATGGAGTTTCCGTTTTTCGCCGCCGCTTAAGTTGCTAAAAAAACTATGTTGCAAATTATGCGAGAATCCGAAATGAAACAAAAACTGGGCAGCTGAAATCGTGCTGTTTCCCATTTCAATCTGATCGGCAATTTCTTTTACAATTTCCAAAACGCGCATATCGTCTTGCAACTGGATCCCACTTTGCGTAAAATAGCCAAACCGCGTAGTTTCGCCAAGGATAATTTCTCCTGAATCGGGCGTTATTTTTTGCGTGAGTAAATTTAAAAATGTTGTTTTGCCACTACCGTTATCGCCCACAATACCAATGCGTTCGCCGCGCTTAAAAATATAGTCGAAGTTTTCGATCAGCTTTATGTCGCCGAAACTTTTGCTAAGCTTTTTAAGCTCTAAAATTTTTCGGCCTTGCCTGCTCATTTTAACATTAAAATCGATCTGCTTTTGTTCCAGACGTTGTTTTGCCACTTTTTCAATCTCATAAAACGAATCGATTCGCGCTTTCGATTTATGTGTTCGCGCTTTGGGTTGCCTTCGCATCCAATCCAATTCGGTGCGGTAACGATTTTTGGCTTTTTCTATTTCGGCCAGTTGATTGGCTTCGCGTTCAGCCTTTTTCTGCACAAAATAGCTGTAGTTTCCGCGATATACAAAACTGGTTTGTTGGTCGATTTCGATAATTTCAGTACACACAGCATCTAAAAAATAGCGATCGTGTGTTACCAGAAGTAAGCTCATTTTTTGCTTACTGAGGTAGCTCTCTAGCCATTCTATCATTTCGATATCGAGGTGATTGGTAGGCTCATCCAAAATAAGTAAATCGGCATCATCGATTAAAATAGATGCCATAGCTAGTTTTTTTCGCTGACCACCCGAAAGCGTTTCCACTTTTTGTTCGTAGTTTGTTAGCTCAAATTTTTCCAGAATCTCCTTTACTTTTAGCTCGTAATCCCAAGCTTCTGCATGATCCATAGCTTGAATGGCAGCATCCAATTGGCGTTGCGTTTCGGTGTTTATTTCTTTTTCGTAGTTTTTTAATGCGTTTTGATAATCTTTTATGATTTCGATATAGCGATTGTCGGCATGGAAAAGCACCTCGTTAATGCTTGCATTATCCTCAAAAACAGACTCTTGCTTTAGGTAAGCTATGCGGAGATTTTCTTTTTGTCTGATCGTTCCTGAATCCGCAATATCTAAACCGCATAAAATATTCAATAAGCTGGATTTGCCGGTTCCGTTTTGAGCTATCAAAGCCGTTTTCTGACCCTCGTTAAGCGTAATATTCAGGTTTTGAAACAGGGGTTTATCGCCCCACGATTTTGTTAAATTTTCTGCGATAATATAGGAAACGGCCATTCGTTTTTTTATTTGCTGCAAAAGTACATATTTGCTTTATAAACTTAGGGTATAGATTTATTAATGTTGAACAGCGCCGGATTTTTCTTTTGTGATCGAAATAGGTATACACTTCGTAAAATAAGTTTTTTGTTTTCCGTTTTTTATTCGAGAATTAGAATTTCATTTTCAGGGCTAGATTGAGCTAAATTCTTTATTTTTGCCTGAAATTACTAATCTGTGGATACGAATCGTTTTACATCTACTCCAATTTCTGATACGGAAAAATTTAGTGGAACTGTTGCTTGGCAAAGCCCATCTAATATTGCCTTAATTAAGTATTGGGGAAAATTTGGTGTTCAATTGCCTAAAAATCCTTCCTTAAGTTTTGCCTTATCAGAAGCGCATTCTAAAACGCGTATTGCCTATAGCTCTAAAAAATCGGCGATAGCCAAACATCATTTTCTTTTCGAAGGCAAAGAAAATCCGGTATTTGGGAAGAAAGTCATTCGTTTTATCGAGGAACTGGATGCTGTTTTTCCTTTTCTCAAGCAACTCGATCTGGAAATTGATAGTGAAAATAGTTTTCCGCATTCTGCAGGGATTGCTTCTTCCGCTTCCTCGATGAGTGCTTTGGCTTTGTGTTTGTGCAGTATCGATCAGGCCCTAACAGGGAACTTGCAAGATGAAAACGAATTTTTTGCCAAAGCTTCTTATGTGGCGCGTTTGGGATCAGGAAGTGCTTGCAGATCCGTATATCATGGCTTTAGTGTTTGGGGCGAATTTAGCGAACTGATAGAAAGTAGTAATGCTTATGCCGTACCTTTTTCCTACGAAGTACATCCACTTTTTATGCAGCTTCGCGATAGCATATTGATTGTAAGCGATAAAGAAAAGAAAGTTTCGAGTAGAGCCGGACATGCCTTAATGAATGGTCATCCCTATGCCGAAGCCCGAATAGCGCAGAGCAAACAAAACTTAAGCTGGCTGGCGGCTGCATTACAACAAGGCGATACAGATCGATTTATTGAAGTGGTTGAAAATGAAGCCTTAAGTTTGCATGCTTTAATGATGAGCTCCAAACCTTGGTATTCTTTATTGCATCCAAATACCTTGATAATTTTGGATAAAATAAGAGATTTTCGAGAAAAAAACGGATTGTTTATCTGCTTTACTTTGGATGCGGGGCCGAATGTTCATGTTTTGTATTCGGCTGAAGACGAAGCTGTGGTGAGGTCGTTTATTGAAAATGAGTTAATAGATTATTGTGTAAATCGTCATATAATCCACGATAAAATGGGCGATGGCCCAAAAAGAATAGTTTAGAATGATAGAAAAGAGCGAAGTTTTTTACGGGAAGATATTGTTGTTTGGGGAGTATAGTGTCATTTTTAATTCCATGGCTTTAACTATTCCTTATACCCATTTTAAAGGGCAGTTGAGCTTTAATTCGAATTACAAATACACCGATTTCGAATGGGCAAAAGAATCGAATACGTCTATTCGTGAGTTTGCTGATTATTTAGAAGGACTTCAGAAAAGTGGAGAATTGTTGTGTACCTTGAATTTAAAACGCTTGTCTTCCGACATACAAAAAGGATTGTATTTTGAATCGACTATTCCGCAAGGATATGGTGTGGGTAGTTCCGGAGCATTGGTTGCTGCTATTTACAACGAATATGCCGAGGAGAAAATCAAAAGCAGTCGGAATTTAAGCAAGAAAAGTATTTTTAAACTGAAGGCTGTTTTTGCGCAAATGGAATCGTTTTTTCATGGCAAAAGTTCGGGACTGGATCCCTTGAATTGTTATATCCAATTTCCGCTTTTGATTCAAAATTCGAGCGATATTAAAACTGTTGGAATTCCGCGCAATAAGTTTGATAGAAATGGTGCTATTTTTCTGATTAATAGTGGAAAACCCGGCAAAACAGCGCCGCTGGTAAATGCTTTCTTGGAGAGTTATAAAAGTGCAGAATACAAAAAAGCAATTGATGAAAAATTGATTCCGCTCAATAACAAACTCATTGGCAATTTATTGGACGGAAACGGTGAGCCTTTCTTTGCCCTTTTAAATCAGTTGTCGGAGTTTCAATTGCAATATTTCGATCAGATGATTCCTCAGAGTATTCGCGAAATTTGGCAAGAAGGAGTTTCTTCTAAAGTGTATTCGCTAAAATTATGCGGTTCGGGTGGCGGCGGTTTTATGTTGGGCATAACAAACGACTACGCTAAAGCAAAAATGGCGTTGCAGGAAAAGGGATTTGAGATTATTCCGGTATATAAAAACTCCTAGTTGCGTTTCAATTTAAAGCTGTGATTTACGGCTTTTTAAAGATTTTGTTTTACATCGTTCTCCATTTAAACGAATTAGGATCGATGGCTCGTTCTGTTGACAAAATCCCATCTAAATGATCAAATTCGTGTTGAAACAGCTCCGCTAAGTCGTTTTCTGCTATCCATTCTTTTACTTCCCAATGCGCGTTATAATATACAAACTTAATTGTTTTGTGTCTTTTCACTTTTACCAATAAGTTTGGAAAACTCATACAGTCGTCCCAAAGTTCAAACATCTCCTCGCTTTCATAAACTATTTTTGGATTGATAATGACATAAGGTTTGTCTAAATTTACATAAACCAAACGCTTCAAAATTCCCAATTGGGGCGCCGCAATTCCACGCCCAAATCCGTATTTTTTTCGAATATCTTCCATGGCGGTATGGAGATCACTCACCCAGTTTTCTATTTCGTGCAATTCCGATCTTAAAACAGGTGTGCTCACCTTGTTGAGAAGCGGATTTCCTAATAAGAGAATATCATCTGCTGTTTTCATTGTCAAAGCATTAGAATCTATACTTCACGAATATAATGATTATTAATCAATGGAGAAGACAAAAAAAAGAGCCGATTTGGTTTCGGCTCTGTAAGATTTTATTTTGATGCTTGTTTTTTGGCAAAATCGAAAAGCAATCGAACGCCAACTCCTGTTCCTCCAACCCCTCGGTAATTGAATCTTTTTTCGACCAAGGCGGGGCCGGCAATATCTAGATGGATATATGGATATTTGGTAAATTTTTCAAGGAATTTTCCGGCAGTAATGGCGCCTCCTTCAGAGCCTGCGCCTAGATTGGTCATATCGGCTATATCCGACTTTAACAATTCTTCGTATTCTTCCCAAAACGGGAATTCAACAAGCCTTTCTCCGGTTTGTTCTCCGCTCATTTTGAGCGTATTCAGAAAAGATTTGCTTTTTGATCCCATCGCTACGATGCCGTATTTTCCAATGGCATTGGCTGCAGCACCTGTTAAAGTGGCCAAGTCGATGACCAATGCAGGATCGTATTTTTGAGCATAAGCCAAGGCATCTGCCAAAATCATCCGCCCTTCAGCATCTGTATTCAATACTTCCACAGTCATTCCGTTAAACATTTTAATTACATCGCCTGAAACATAAGCGTTGTTATTCAATCGGTTATCGGTGGCAGGAACTAATCCAATAACGTGTAGCGGAAGTTTTGCTTTCGCGATAGCAAAAACAGATCCGGCAACGGCTGCAGCACCTCCCATATCCGCTTTCATATTATTCATATAAGTTCCGGTTTTGATATTCAATCCGCCCGTATCATAAACCACCCCCTTTCCGACGAAAATAAAAGGTTTTTTATTGACTGCATTTTCGGGTTTCCATTCAAAAATACTAAAAGTAGGAGGGTCGATGCTGCCTTTATTTACGGCTAATAATCCGCCCATTTTTAAAGCTTCTAGCTTGCTTTTTCCGAAAATTTCCACTTTTGCACCGGCATCTTTTGCAAGCATTTCTATTTCTTTGGCCAATTGCGGTGCATTCATATAGTTAACAGGTTCATTAACCAAGGTTCGTGCAATTAAAGTGGCTTCTGTAAGAATATTGAGCTGCTCTATTTCTTCTTCAGAAATGGATTTATCTTGAAGAAGAATAGTTTGAAGACTGTTTATTTTCGTTTCTTTATCCGTTTTGTATTTATTAAACTGATAATTAGCCAATACCAGACCTTCAGCAAAAGCTAAACTTTCTTCGGATGAAAAGGATACGGTATGAATACCGATAGTTTCGAGTTTAGCTTCGTTCAACACAGCAACAAATTTATCGGCTGTAACTCTCAGTTGTTCAAGAAAATGAAAGTGATTGTCTTTTTCTTTCACTATTTCGACAAAATCCCAACGCTTGTAACGGTTGAATGAAAAAGAGGTTTTTTTATGGTGTTTCGATTGATCTTCGATATAAGCAAGCTCGTCATAAGAAAAGATATTGGCATTCAGTTCATTGAATGATTTTACGAGGTATAAGACGTTTGCTTTTTTATCGAAAGACTTTATTTTTTGAATAGTTGTATACATGGATGGCTTGTTTTATTTTTCGGTGACAAAGATAATGAAATTCGAAGTTGGAGATTAAAGGCAGGGCATAGAATTGCCATTTAACGTCTATTTAACTTTCGTGATGCATTTTTTTGTGGAAAAAGAAATTAGTCTTATTTTTGTTAGGCAATAAAACAGAAAAACTATGACGGAAGAATCGAAAATGATCTTAGAGGATGCAAAGGATGGGATGGAAAAAGCCATCGACCATTTAATCCATGCGTTTAAAAAAATACGGGCCGGAAAAGCAAATCCTCAAATGTTATTAGGAGTAAAAGCGGAGTTTTATGGAACTTTAACGCCTATCGAACAGATGTCGAATATCTCTACTCCCGATCCCCGTCAGATTACGGTTCAGCCTTGGGATAAAAGCACACTTGTTGCTATAGAAAAGGCGATTATGAATGCGAATTTAGGATTTAATCCGCAAAATGATGGTGAATTAATTCGGATAACTGTTCCCCCTTTAACGGAAGAGCGTCGTATGGATTTGGTTAAATCGGCTAAAAGCGAATCGGAACACAGTAAAATCACTATTCGGAATATCCGTCGTTCGGCCAATGATATGGCTAAAGCGATGAAAGACGATGGTGTTTCTGAGGACGAAATTAAAGTTGTTGAAGCCGAAATACAAAATTTAACCAACACTTATATTGGTAAAGCTGACGAGCTTTGTGGTGAAAAAGAAGAGGAAATTACTACGATCTAATAAATAAGAACCGATATGGACCAACAGGTTAACCTGTTGGTTTTCATTCAAAGTGCTATCACCTAATAAACAAGAACTTATATTAACCATAGGGCTAACCCAGTGGTTTTCAGTATAAACACTTTCATTTAGATATAAAATAAATTTCAACTATTGAACGGCAAAATAGGATTCAAGCTCTACTAGTGTGTCTTTCTTTGTTTCGATATCATGGGCTATTTCTCCTTGATGCAAGACCACAATGCGTTTACACACTTCGGTTACATGATTTAAATCGTGACTGGAAATGAGCATAGTCATTTGCGTTTTCTCCTGCAGTTCTTTAAGTAGTTTTTTTAATCGAAACTGCGTGGTGGGGTCTAAACTCGAAAAAGGTTCATCGAGGATAAGAATCTCTGGCTTAGTCATAATTGCAGCCGAAATACCAATCTTTTTTTGATTTCCTTTGGAAAGGTCGCGAATGTATTTTTTCTTCCCTAATATTTCGCCATTAAAAAAGTCGGCAAAAGAATCAAGAAAAGCCTCGATTTCTTCTTGGGGAAGGTGGTTGATTTTACCAATAAATTGGAAATATTCTTCCGGAGTCAGGTAATCGATTAAGAAACCTTCATCCAAATAAGAACCTGTATATTCTTTCCAATGTTCTGAATTGGCAGTAGCTGCATCTTTAGATAAAACGCTACCGCTATTGGCTCTAATCAAATCTAGGATTAAACGAAAAAAAGTGGTTTTTCCTGCTCCATTATTACCAACCAATCCAAAGCTTTCGCCTTTATTAATGATCAATTCGGGTATATTTAAAACGGTTTGTCCACCGTAAACTTTTGTTAAATTTTCTACTTTTATCATTGAAAATAGTTTTATTAATTACATGTGTTTAGCCTTTTTGTCTGTATCCTTCAGCTATTGAATAGCGCTTTTTGTGAAAATTATTAACGGCTAGTTTGATTAAACTCTGATTAAACAATAAGCCAACAACACCTAATCCACCAAGCGTTACAACAGCCGGAACAAACCCAAAGAATGCACTTACCGGCCAATAAATCAATGCAGGAACAGCCAATAACGGGATGATCAAAACAAAATTATTGGCGCCAACACCTTGATAATTCATCATAGCTCCTTGGCTTAAGTCCATTCTTTTTTTATTAAACGATGCCATATACAATAACAAAGGGGCATTAACGCCTAAATTGTAGAATAAGGAAGCGAAGTTGATCCAAAATATTTTCATCCCAAAATACATATAGGGGATAGTGAAAAAATAAAGGATAAGCGTTGGGATAACCAATAAAAAGTATTTGGCTTTAAAATAATCTTGGATACCAATATTAGAACTGAGAATGAGATCGAAATGAGAACTTTCCCAAGCTAACAGGTATTGGCCATAAGCGATTAAAAAACCGCCGGTGACAAAAATTCCAACGAAAACGAGAAAGCCCATCATATCCTTGTAAGCATCTTGAGGGTAAAAGAATAAGCCGTAAAGCAAGAAGAAAGGAATAAGATAAACGACTGATTTAGAACGTTTGTTTCTTATGATAAGTTTTATTTCGCCCAAAACCAATTCGCCTGTTTTTCCGAAATTTTGCAAGAGGTTTAGTTTTGATGTCAAGTTTTCGCCTTCTGTTTTCTTGGGTGATAAATCGTCGAGGTAACTGTTTTTCCGAATCAAGCCAAGATTCCAAAACACAAAACTAAACGTCGATAAAAGAGGAAGTAAAACCCACAACCAATTGCTTTGAAGCTGTGTAAAATACCAAAGCGAGATTCCGGAAATAGAGAATAAATCGAATCTATCTAATATTACTAATAAAGCAATTGCAGCAATTAACAAGATTATTATTTTAGGATTTAGCGTGAATTTTCGTTTAAAATAGATGAGCTTGAAATTAGAAGTTAGCTCAAACAGAAAAACGGAAACAAACCAAATAAAGGCCTGAAAAGCACTAAATTCTTCGGTCATATAACCTAAAGCAAAAGGAAGAAATAAAAGAAAGGGAATAAAATTAAAAAAACTGGTCAACGATTTAAAAACCATAAACCATCCTATCGTACTCCGTTTTATTCGAAGATGCAAATAAGGGATAAGCTCCATTGCCGGAAGGCTTTGAAGAAAAAAGCGCATCATAAAAGTTACGATAAAATAATAGATGATAATTTTCGAGAGCGTGACATCCGCATTTGCATTTTTTACCACCTCTTCTAAAATCTTATCAAGAAATAAGCCCAGCATTAAAACATAGGAGAGCATTATTAACATAAAAAATCCGATAACGATATTTAGCGCTATATTTTTTTGCCAAATACTAGATCGGATTTCTTTTTTCCATTGGTGTTGGATAAACCATTTAATCATATTTGTGTATTTGTTTCAAAAGTAGACTTTTCTTATATCCCATAAAAATGGAAAATGTTAAAGCGCTGCTAATTTTTTAACAGTTTATCAACATATTAAATGCAGCAAAATGATGACTCGAGTCATCGTATCAATTGATGAAACAGAGTGAAATTCTGACCAAAGTTAATTTAGCTTTTGTGTTTAGTGTGCGGATTATTTGAGAATTATTTCTAAAAGCCAATCCTAATCAAAACACAATATTTTGTATTTTGCACAATGTTATCTCATTTTGTGATTACCTAAATATTATGATGAATAAAGTTGTACAATTTAAAGAAATCACTTCGCAGATTTTTTTTATTCGGGGCGTTAAAGTAATGCTGGATTTTCATTTGGCATCGCTCTATGAAGTTGAAACACGATCTTTAAAACAACAAGTAAGAAGAAATTCATCTCGTTTTCCTAATGATTTTATGTTTCAATTGAGTGAAACCGAATGGAAAGAGCTTATCACAAATTGTGATATGCTCGGTGCAAATAAATTTTCGCCTGTTACACCTTTTGCTTTTACAGAACAAGGCGTAGCCATGCTGAGCGGAATAATTAATAGCGAACGAGCAATAAATGTTAATATATCGATAATGCGCGCTTTTGTAAAGATGCGTGTATATTTGGACGAAAACAAAGATCTAAAAAAGAAACTTGATATGCTTGAATCTAAATACGACCAGCAATTTAAAATTGTTTTCGACGCTTTAAGGCAATTATTCGAACAAGAAAACAAACCGAGGAAAAAGATTGGTTATAAAATTTCAAGCAAATAAATTGAAAATTGCGACTAATTTTGGCAAGACAAATTCAAAATTTGATTTACTTATAAATGAATAGAATCACCCTTTTTGCAGACCTTATTTTTCCGCTTCCTATTGAAGGCACATTCACTTATCGAATTCCGTTCGAGCTTAATGATGCCGTGCAACCGGGCTTGCGCGTCGTCGTGCAGTTTGGTAAAAAGAAAGTGTATACGGCGCTCGTACGTTCTATTCACGAAAACCCTCCCCAAAAGTATATCCCCAAGTATGTATTGGCTGTGCTTGACGAAAAGCCCCTTGTTAATGAAAAACAATTTGCTTTTTGGGAGTGGATGGCCGATTATTATATGAGTACACTTGGTGAGGTGATGAATGCCGCACTTCCCGGCGCACTGAAATTGGCGAGCGAATCGAAAGTTGTTCTTAATCCTGATTTTGATCGTGATTATAAAAAACTGAACGAAAAAGAATACTTGATTGTGGAAGCCTTGGAATTGCAAAAAGTGCTGAGCCTTTCCGATGTAGAATCGATTAGCGAACAGAAAAAAGTATTTCCCTTGATAAAAACATTGATTGAGAAAAAAGTGATTTTACTTGAGGAGGAATTAAAGGAAAAATACATTCCGAAAATTGAAACTTATGTTCAGCTTGCAGAAGATTATCAAAGCGATGCGGCTTTAAAACTTTTGTTCGATCAATTGGAAAAAAGAGCCTACAAGCAACTCGAGGTTTTAATGGCCTATCTTCAAATGGCGCCGAATACCGGAATGCAATTTCCTGAGATTAAAAAGTCGACATTGCTTAATCGCGTCGAAAATGGCACCGCTGCCTATAGTGCTCTGGAAAAAAAAGGCGTTTTTATTTCGCTGATGAAAAAAGAAAGCCGTTTGTTTACTAAAGCAGCTACCGACAAAGCATCAGGAATTGAATTGAGCGAAGTTCAGGCACGAGCTTTGAATGAAATAGAAACCGTTTTTAAGGAGAAAAAGAAGTGTTTGCTGCACGGAATTACCGGAAGCGGTAAAACCGAACTTTATATCAAGTTGATTGCAGATACCATAGCAGCCGGACAACAAGTCTTGTACTTATTGCCGGAGATTGCATTAACTGCACAGATAATCAATAGGTTAAGTCGCTATTTTGGGAAAAAAGTGGGCGTTTATCATTCGCGCTATAACCAAAACGAACAAGTGGAGATTTGGAATAAAGTTTTGGATCAAACGGGTTCAGCAGAAGATGCCTACGAGATTATCTTATCGGCGCGTTCCGGGATATTTTTGCCTTATTCCAATCTGGGTTTAATTATTGTTGACGAAGAACACGATACATCCTATAAACAGCACGATCCTGCTCCGCGCTATCATGCCCGCGATGCCGCTTTGGTTTTGGCTAATATGCACAATGCGAAAGTATTGATGGGAACGGCAACGCCTTCTGTGGAATCGTATTATAATGCCCGACAAGGAAAGTATGGATTAGTCAATTTATCGAGTAGGTTTGGCGAAAGCGTATTGCCTGAAATTTTGGTAGCCGATATCAAAGTAGAAACACGTAGAAAGATGATGCGTTCGCATTTTTCTTCTTTCCTTTTAAATCATATCGAAAAAGCGCTCGAAAAGAAAGAACAGGTTATCTTATTTCAAAACCGCAGAGGTTTTTCCCCACGTTTGGAATGTGAAGTGTGTAACTGGATTCCGGAATGTGTGAATTGCGATATCAGTCTGGTTTATCATAAACAGCATAACCGATTGAAATGCCATATTTGTGGTTACTCTACTTCTGTTCCAACTAAATGTGGCAGTTGCGGTAGTCACGATGTGAAAATGAAGGGTTTTGGAACGGAAAAAGTGGAGGAAGATTTAGCCATCATTTTGCCCAAAGCCAAGATTAAACGAATGGATTTGGATACCACACGAACGAAATATGCCTACGAACAAATTTTTAAAGATTTCGAAGAACGGAATATTGATATACTTATTGGTACGCAGATGGTTACCAAAGGCTTGGATTTTGATAATGTGGGTATTGTAGGCGTTTTAAACGCAGATAATATGTTAAACTATCCCGATTTTCGCTCTTTTGAGCGGAGTTTTCAGATGATGACTCAGGTAAGCGGTAGAGCCGGACGAAAAAATAAAACGGGAAAGGTAATCATTCAAACCTTTAGTCCTTATCATGCCGTTATTCGTTACGTAATTGATAATAATTACCAAGAAATGTACGATAGTCAGATTTTGGAACGACGGAATTTTCATTATCCACCTTATTACAGATTGATAAAATTTAGTTTAAAACACAAAGATTTTCACTTGTTAAACAATGCTGCTCAAGAATTTGCGCGCTTGTTGAGAAAGGAATTTGGGGATGCTGTTTTAGGTCCTGAATATCCTATGGTTTCGAGAGTACGGGGTTTGTTTGTAAAAGACAGTTTGTTGAAACTTAAGAAAGACAAATCGAATGCGCAAATGAAAGTAACCGTTAGTAAATGTATCAAGCAATTTCGCGAACTGGGTATTTACAATTCTGCCCGATTGATTATTGATGTTGATCCGTATTAAACGAGCGGTAAGTTATCATTGTCAAAAATAATGCTTGAGCAGCTTTTTTCGGATTAATCTTAGTGTTTCTTTGAGAAAACGCTGTGAAACTTTTGCTACGAGCGTTCCTTTGCAAGTGTAATAGCTATTACACAGAAGTACCACAAAGAAGGCACCAAGTTGCTCAAAGGAGATGTGTGTTATTGTAATTCAGCGTGAATGAATATTGATCCGTATTGATATTTTTAACGCGAAGAGCGCAAAGTTATTTTCGCAAAGCGCGCAATTATGGGTCACGTTTAATTTGCAATCTTTGCGTCAATTCCTTGCGGCCTCTGCGTTTATTGTTTTTTGCCTGCCATGGGTACAATTCACCAAAAATCGCAAAACAGCATTTATAAATTCGTTTATTAAGTGCAATTTTGTGTTTTAGCGCTTTCGTGGCTAAGAAATAATCAAGCAATTTCGCGAACTTAGCATTTATAATTCCGTGCTATTGATTCAAATAAAAAAATACAGTTTAATTTCAATATTACACCAGATAAAAAAGGCCACTAAAACGCCAACACACTAAAGACCACCAAACAAATAGTTAAAGAATTAAATTTTGGTGTAGTTTTGTGTTTTAGTGCTTTCGTGGCTAAAGAAACTTAAATATTTTAAATGATGAAAAAAGGAATAGTATTACTTGGTATTTTAATAATGACCACCAATATCTGGGCACAAGAAATGTATATTTTTAATGAGCATGAACAGCCGCAATTAACACAGGCCGGAGCGGAACATCTCGCTTCTTTGGCGTTTCATTGTATTCAAACGGAATACCCCAATAAATTAGGCCATGTCATTTTGGATTCTACACAAGTTCGAACGCCTATGGATTTGCATCCTGCATTTTATGGCTGTTTCGATTGGCATTCTTCTGTTCACGGACATTGGATGTTGGTTAAATTACTGAAGCTTTTCCCAGAAATGAAAGATGCAGAGGGCATCAAACAAGCGATCAATCAAAATATGAGTGCACAAAATATCTTGGATGAAGTGGCTTATATGAAAGAGCCTATGCATAATTCTTATGAGCGAACTTATGGCTGGGCTTGGATTTTTCAATTGGCCAATGAATTGAAAACCTGGGACAATCCCCAAGCAAAAATTTGGCTTGCCAATTTGCAGCCTTTGGTCGATCATTTAAAAGCAAATATGATGAGTTATCTTCCAAAACAAACTTATCCCATACGTACAGGTGTTCATCCAAATACGGCATTTGCACTTGGATTTGCTTTAGATTATGCAGAAATATTTGGCGATAAAGAATTTAAAATGGTGTTGATAAAAAGAAGCAAGGACTATTTTATGGACGATAAAAATTACCCTGCTTATTTGGAACCTAACGGAACCGATTTCTTTTCTCCTACCTTGCTCGAAGCCGATTTAATGCATCGTGTTTTAAGTCCTTTTGAATACAAAATATGGATGAAAGAATTCCTTCCATCGATTCCGGAAAATATTTTGAATCCTGCAATAGTAAGCGATCGTGAGGATTTATCTTTGGTTCATTTAGACGGTTTAAATTTGAGTCGTGCCTGGTGTATGATCGGAATTGCAAAACATTTGGACGACAATAATCCGCAAAAACCTGTTTTATTAAAAGCGGCACAAACCCATCTCAACGATGCTTTACCACATATCGCCAGCGGCGATTATGCCGGTGAACACTGGTTGGCCAGCTTTGCGGTGTATACTTTAACGCGACCAGAGTAATAAAGCAAAACAATTCTATTTTGTTCATTGGCAGAGCCATGTTTAGCAAAAAAACTACAATAAGTCATAGAAACAAATATTGTTTCTTTTCGAAATCCATTAAAAACCTTCGATAAGTATAGAGTTCAAGACCCGGCGGGTGTAATTCAAGCTGTCAGACTTCGGCGTAAGCTCAGTTGAACGCTCTTGCTGAAGTCTGACGAATTGTAAGAGGGATTTTCTCCATCAGTCATAACTGGTGGTCGAGGCTTTGTTATGATAAATTAAATTATCTTATTTTTACAATTATATTAGTAGTATCAAGCATCATAGCATTTGAATTGTACCAGGCTTTGGTATTTATAATGGCACTACCTCCATCCACGTTAATGTTAGTAGTACCATTTCTTAAAAATAACCATTCCGAAACTATTGTGTCGGTAGTTTTTTCATCAATTTGAAGAAGAGTTGTAGATTTTCCATTTACATGTATAGAATCAACTTCATAGGTATTTGTAGAGATTCGTATTATATTAGGGTTACGGCGAATAATAGTTAAATTCATAAATGATTCCATACCACTTCCTGAAATCTGAACTTTTTCATCCTTAATGAGGTAGAACAGCTTCATGTCTTCATATACAATATAATTGGGTGTGTTTGGGTTAAGCAGGTCATTACCGTAATTATCTTGAAAGATTAAATCGAGAGTGCAATTAACAACTGCACCAACAGTTCCTTCTTCAGACTCAATTCTTTCATCTAGGTTCGTATCAATAATTACTTTTTGCTCTTTTTTGCCACAACTCATAATGAATAGTATTAAGGCAATTAAACGTAGTTTTTTCATAATTATCTTTTATTTATGGATGAATATTGTAAATCATGCTGCGGCCTGAATTAAAATCATAAACCGATGGTGTAAAGTCATTATATAGATACCATGAATTTGAGGTGCCTCCCCAACCCCAATTCATATAAAGATATAATGATGAATATGTAACATCTGTTTCGTATTCGTATATTGTACCTGGATTATGAATTAAAGCTGTTTTATTTCGTCTGTATCCCTCACAAACCCAGGCATGACCCCCAAAAGTGCCCGTACCTCTAAAAATGAGAGGTCGTTGATGATTCAAGTCAGCTACAACTAAGTTGATATCGTAAGCAATATATGAAGCACTATTTGAATAACCATAATTATTAACCAGAACATTGCGCGCTTCTGATGTAAATGCAGTCGATGCATCACAACCATATACCATATCAATATATGTACCAATATCTCTCATAAGTATAGCAGTTTCTGTTGACCAAGTATCATTAGGCATTCTGCTCCAATTATATGTACTTGGGAATTCCCAATATTTCATAATTTGAGCAATTGCTGTGGCTACACATCCTGTCCAGGCCCGACCGTTACCTGTTGAAGTACAAGACATATAAGGGGCTTGATCGTTATAACCTGCTCCTTGATCCCATATTGTAGCCAGAAATGGTCCTTTTTGTACTTCAACTGTATTCCATACAGTTATTTCCTCATCTTCAGGTGGAGCGACAGCATCCCACTGCCTCTCAATATCCTCAGGAACAACATTGGTTTTATCATCCCTAAGTTTTTTTGATTTTTGTTTGCGATACTCCATCCATTCTCGCAGTCCTGCATTGTTAGGATGTACATAAAATTTGTTTATCTCTGAGAAAGCTAATATTGGACTATCTTCCATATTTGCAGAAATAATAATAAACCCCACAGGTTCAAATTGAATAACATAGAATGCGGGAATACTATCACTATCCTTAAACGTTTTGGTCTCCTTAACCTTCCTTTCTTGACTCTTTTTAAGTAAATCACTTTTATTTAACACCCCGAGAAAAGCAGGTTCCTTTGAATAATTTTCAGCAATCTTAATTGCCAGTTCCAACGTAACATTTTCGTCTTTAGTGCTATTTAGGTTTTCAAGTTCTGTTTTTGTACAAGAATAGAAAAATAAACTAAATAGCAATAATAAAATGAAATGGTTTATTAAATTTTTCATAAGCGTCAAGTTATAAGTGTTAATTATTGAATTAATTGTATTTATTACTTGGTCTAACTTGTTAAGTTATTGTTTATCAGTTATAAAAACGTTTTAAATCAATTATTAAATGTTTAATGCAGGATATTCCATGTGTAAATTCGATTATAGGATATCTTGCGTTAATATCGTACACTCAAAATTAAATTAATATTTTGAATATTCCACAAAATCAGTCATTTATTTAATGCTAAATAATCCGCAGAGAGCCGCCTTGCTACAAGCGTCACAAACGCATCTCAACGATGCTTTACCACATATTGCAAGCGGCGATTATGCCGGTGAGCACTGGTTGGCCAGCTTTGCGGTGTATGCTTTAACGCGACCAGAGTAATAAAGCAAAACAATTCTATTTTGTTCATTGGCAGAGCCATGTTTAGCAAAAAAACTACAATAAGTCATAGAAACAAATATTGTTTCTGTTCGAAATCCATTAAAAACCTTCGATAAGTATAGAGTTCAAGACCCGGCGGGTGTATCTTGATCTTATAATTTACTCTTTCTAAAAGCTGCAAAGAGAGCAATTGCAGCCCCTCCAATTAAAATCAATAGTGATAATCCAAGAATTATAGGCAAAGCTATATTGTCGAATAAAGGAGCTTCCTTGTTTATTTGAATTACTATAAATGTAATCACATATAATACAAAAAGAAATATAAATCCAAAAGCAATACCCAGAAAAATAGATTGTTTAGAATCGATCATTTTAAAATTATTAAGTTTTACTAAAAAATTTAAGGGCTATCAATCTGAACCAAAAAGTAAAATTAATGCTATTTGTTATACGATAAGCACTCCAGTAGTTTTTAAAAGAAGTCAGAAATATAGGATTTTACTACATCCCAATTTTTAAAGAAGGTGTATGATAGATAAAATGAGACTATAAGAAGCAATATTTTTTTTCATATGTTTTTAGGGAAGTTTCTCTCTGTCATTTGATTAATTTTCTTTTAAGCCCGTAAAAAATTATAATGTATAAGACTAAAATGTAGCCTGTTAATAGAGATGGATTAAATTCTATTTTATCATTATTATTGATTAATACGAAAAATTGATAAAATAAAGTCCCAGTAAGAAAAGCAGTAGTGATAGAATAAAATCTTAATGTATTATGAATTTCTTTTTCATCCTTTTCTTTTGACAAGAAAATAATTATTAAGCCAATTAGGGCTGCGAAATCACGAAGATTACTAAAGAAATCAATTTTATTAATATCTACTATAGATGGGGCAATTGCACAAATAATCAAAACTCCAAAACCAAGAAATTTCATCCAAAAGGGCAACATTATAATTTGCCAATTTTGCATTTGTTTTTTGCCAGTGATTGTAATAGCAAGAATGAGTATAAATAGTATTGAAAGTGATAGGATTAAGATTAGTTTCATATTAATCGTTTATAAGAAAAATAAATTTTGTTCAAAAAACGGCACTCTGGTTTTATATTTTTATAACTACATAGAAAATAAAATTCAATTCTCAAAAATAATGTTTTTAGTAAACAGTTCGTATTTAAATAAGGATTTTTATGTACCACTCTGTTATAAAAAAAACCAGGATGGTACATAAAACATTTTAACTAGCAAATAAATAAGGATTATTTTCAAATACTTCACTATTGTCTATAAAAAAATCAACTATTTCTCCAATAGTTTCACCGAGCCATGTCCAAGCAGGGCCTCCGCCAAGTGTATTTTGTAATTCTTCTCTTGATAACCCCTGCAATTCAATGAGTTCATTTAGTTGTTTCATAATAATAAATTTGAGTTAATTAATCTTCTATAGCATTATTGAATCCTTCTACAAAGTCTGCCCAACATTGTGCAGATCCCTCAAATATTACTTCAGCTGCTAAGGCAGTGAAAATAATGCCTCCTATAATTGCGAAGAAACCCCCATCAGTTTGTTTCATTTCCCGAGTATCCATTTCCTGGACACCATAACTTTCCAAATTTTTCATTTTTTAAAATTTTACATTGTTCGACCTTTATATGGAAGTCGATTTCTCCAATAATTAATGTCTAAATTATAGTTGTTGAGTGACAAAATATGGCACTGAAGCATTTATTTGAAAAATACCCTCCAAAAACATTCGTTTTCTCATTATCTTTTATAAACTGAATTGAAAAATTAGTTTTTATTTCAAAACCCTCTTCCTTATAGTAAAATGTTTTAAGTGAACGGCTATAGGCAATAGGAGCACCATAATCTTTTAGCTCTTCTATTGTTCTGAATAATTGTCTTTTACTTATATTGAGCTTTCTTGCTAATTCATCAGGGCTTCCGGTCATTCTACACTTTAGATGTTTATCTAATCGCTCAATTCTTTCAATTTTCTGTATTAAATTCATAGCTAAATATTTATGGATATCAGAATCCTTTTGATTAATTGATTATAAGGCAGTTTAATCTTTAACAGGGATTTGCTTTTGCCATAAGTGATAATACTTTTGTTTTAATTTGAATAATTCAGAATGTGAACCACTCTCTATTACTTTGCCCTTTTCTATGACTACAATTCTATCTGCATGAATTACAGTACTCAACCTATGAGCAATCATAATAATGGTTTTATTCTCTGATTTCAGGGCCTGAATAACTTTCATTATTTGCTCTTCACTCTCCGAATCGAGTGAAGAAGTTGCTTCATCTAAAATTATTATTTCAGGTTCTCGATATAAAACTCTTGCAAAAGCAATTTTTTGGCGTTGACCTCCTGATAGTGCCAGACCATTTTCTCCAATATCTGTAAAAAAGCCTTGAGCTAGTTCATCAATAAAACTTTGAATCCCAATTTTCATGCTAATTTGCATGATCTTATTCATATCGGGTTCAAAATCACCAATAGCAATATTTTCGGCAATATTCCCCTTAAATAGATTGATAGTTTGGGGAACAACCCCGACAATTTTTCGCAGAGAATAATTATCGACTTGGGTAATATCAATATTATTAATAAATATATTTCCACTTGTAATTGGATAAATATTCTGCAAAAGATGTATTAAAGTTGATTTTCCAGAGCCACTTTCGCCAACTATGGCTGTAATTTTACTTTTCTCCAACTTTAAATCAAAATCACTAAAAACATCGACTCTTGACCCATATCGAAAAGAAACTTTTGAGAAAACAATTTCTCCAAGCATATCACTTGTAAGCACAATTTTATTTTCGCCCTCTTGTTCCAAATCCATAATCTCAAATAAACGGTCAGAAGCTATAAATGCGTTTTGTATTGTTTTGTTCACATTGATTAATCCGTTCAAAGGACCTGTAAAATAGCCTAAAATTGCATAGAAAGACATTAGTTCACCCGGAGTTAACTCATTCGACAAGACAAAATAAGCTCCTGTCCACAATACGATAATCGTGAATAAACGTGAAAAGAAAGTTGTTGAATAGGACGTAAAAACAGAATTTAATCCTGAAGTATAACCTGTTTCTAATAGTTTTATAAATCTGTTCTCAGTTCTAATATTAAAATGATCTTCAATCCCAAAGCGCTTTATTGTACTGACTGTATTTAAGGATTCAACCAAATGACTTTCCAGATCGGCAGCTTGCTCCATTACTTTACGTTCCGTTTTCTTGTTCAGCTTATTCGTAATATAATAGAGGATAACATATAAGGGAATAATTGCCATTACAATAAATGCCATCTTCCAAGAATAAATAAACATCAAAACAAAAGAGAATACAACAATTAAAATATTGACAATAAGGCTAATTAAGGTATTATTGATAAATGTCCTTATTTTAACAGCATCGCCAATACGTGATATTATTTCGCCAGTCCGCATAGTGTCAAAAAAACGCTGTGGTAGTTTAAGTAGATGCTTATAATAACCTAATATTAAGCGGGCATCAATTAATTGTCCTGTTTTTAAAGTGAATACCGTCTGGAATATACCAAGAAGTACCTGAACAACAATAAGAACTATCATCCCAACACTCATCAAATTGAGAAGGTTTTTATTGCCATTCACAAAAACAAAATCTGTTATTTTTTGGATATAAATAGAGGTTGAAAGCCCAATAATTGAAAAGAAAACAGCGCCTATCAAGGCTTGCAGCATAACAAATTTATGAGGCTTTAACAAAAAGAAAAGTCGAGTGAAATTAGATACTCTTTCATTCTTAATTTCAAAAGTGTCGCCGGGCACCAGAATAACCAGA
>JBFHQD010000025.1:0-20598 GCA_041592395.1 Bacteroidales bacterium
GATAAATAGGAACGTGAATCACACCTACTTGACTCATTCCCATATCAATAAAATTCCATTCGGGTCGGTTATTAGAAACTGTAAGAATTTTATCCCCTTTTTTAAAGCCCGCCGCTAAAAGACCGTAGCTAAAGTCATCAACAAGTTCTTTAAATTGTAAACTGCTAAATTTTTCCCATTGGCCGTTTCGCTTAACAGCCAAAGCATCGTCTCTTTGGTATTTTTCTACCAATTGATCAACAATGTCAAAGGTTCTTCTTATTTCCATTTCTGTTCAGATTTAGGTTGGTTTTTACATTTATTTGGGTCTATATATTTTTTGGTTTAAAGGTCCAAGTAAAATTGAATTCAGCCACCTGTATTCCCTCTTTGTTTCTGCCTACAGATTTAACAGTTACTATTTTTCCCTCACCGTCGGCAAGACTGGCTTTTACGGCTTTGGAAATTTCTTCGCCTTGCTCACATTTAAAAATTATTCTACTAGTGGCTTTTTTGGTGAATGCTGCATTCATATCGTATACCAACATAGAAACGGGAACCGTAGCATCATAAATCGATGCCATTGCTAAAATTCCTGTTGATAATTCGGCAGCCATAGCTAAAACAGCAAAATAAATTGACTTGAAAGGATTCTTATTCAGATATTTATAAGGAACTGACACTTGTGCTTCTTTCTTGTTAATTTGCAATACTTTTAAACCTACAAAAAAACCCAGCGGTAAATGTCTAAGCATAAACATTCGCATACGAAGTGTATTAGTAGCCAGTGTCCTAATTTTGTTTCTTTTCATTTATTTGCTTCAAATTTTGGTTTTGGTTTTTTAATTAAAACAGCCTCCGGCGCAAAGCCGGAGACCATTTTTTTTTGATCGCTTAGAAACAATATTTATTTTCTTCAATCATTTTGTTGGCAATACGACGACGTGCCTCTTTTGAATTAACGGGAGCTGATTTTGTAAAACGTTTCATTCCCATCAACATAGCTTGTTGCTCATCGCCTTCGGCAAAAGCGTTAACGACATCAATACCGAACTTGTTCATGCGACTTGCAGAGTCATACATATAAACTTCGAGCATATCTTTGAAATAAGGCACATTTTCGTGCTTCATTCCTTCGAGTTTCTCAACACGTAATAACATCGATTCTGCAGCATAAGTAACCATAATCATATCGGCAATGCCCATTAAAATCTCTTGTTCGTCGTTAAAGGTAGCCATAAATTTCTGTAAAGCAGCACCTGCAACCATTAAAATAGATTTTTTAAAGTTAACGATAAGTTTCTTCTTGGATTCGTAATAATCTGTAGAAACCGATCCGAAATCAGGAATACCCATCAGTTCTTTGGCCACTTCTTTAGCTGGAGTTAATAAATCCAATTCGCCTTTCATAGCTCGCTTAATCAATTCGCCAACGGTAACCATACGGTTTATTTCGTTGGTTCCTTCAAAGATACGATTAATACGTGCATCGCGATACGCTTTTTCTACCGGAGTTTCAGCAGAATAACCCATACCACCATATATTTGAACACCTTCGTCAGCCACGTAATCCAAGACCTCAGATCCATATACTTTAGCGATTGATGATTCGATGGCATATTGATAAATCGCCTCGATGGTTGCTTTTCCGATATCCATACCTTCAGCAAGCAAAGCGTCTTTAGCATCATCGATATTCTGTGATGCACGATAAACCAAAGATTCAGCAGCAAAAGTGCGAATACCCATTTCGGCAATTTTAAATTTAATCGCTCCAAAATTAGAAATCAAGGTTTTAAATTGCTTGCGCTCATTGGCGTAGTTGATGGCATTATCAATTACGGCTTTAGAAGCACCAACAGCACCACCACCTAATTTGATACGACCGAGATTAAGAATATTTAAAGCAATTTTAAATCCTTTATCACGCTCACCCAACATATTTTCGATGGGCACTTTTACGTTATCGAAATACATCTGAACAGTAGAAGATCCTTTGATACCCATTTTTTCTTCATCGGCACCGGCTTTAACGCCTTCCCAATTCCGTTCAACTATGAAAGCACTTAAATTTTTGTCATCATCAATCTTAGCAAAAACAATGTATAAATCGGCAACACCACCATTGGTAATCCAAATTTTTACACCATTTAAAATATAATGTTTTCCATCTTCGCTAAGCGTTGCTTTTGCTTTACCTCCGTTTGCATCAGAACCGGCATCGGCTTCCGTTAAACAGTAAGCACCAATAAACTCGCCGGTGGCTAGTTTGGTAACGTATTTTTGCTTTTGCTCTTCGGTACCATAGTATAAAATTGGTAAAGTACCAATTCCGGTATGTGCGGAATAAGCAACAGAGAAACTGAATCCTTTGCTCATTTCTTCAGTTGTAAGCATAGAAGTCACAAATTTCTGACCAAATCCATCGTATTCTTCAGGAACGGAAATTCCGAGCAAACCCAATTCACCGGCTTCGTGCATCAATTTGGTTAGCAATTCTCTATCGTGTTTTTCGAGTTGCTCCATTTGAGGAAGCACTTGGGCTTCTGTAAAATCGCGGCAGCTCTGCTGCATTAATCTTTGTTCTTCGTCAAATTCTTCAGGAACAAAAACATCTTTCGCCAAAGTTTCGCGAATTAAAAATTCGCCTCCTTTTAACATTTTATTTTCTGACATAACTTATAATTTTTCTTTTTTGGTTTCTACTATAATAATTCAAAAATTCCTGCGGCACCTTGTCCTGTACCGATACACATCGTTACCATACCGTATTTACCGCCGGTTCTTTTCAAGTCGGCCAATAATTGTACAGTAAGCTTAGCTCCGGTAGCTCCTAAAGGGTGACCTAAAGCAATAGCACCGCCATTGATGTTTAATTTTGATTCATCAATTCCTAATTCGCGGATCACGGCTAAAGATTGTGTAGCAAAAGCTTCGTTAAGCTCAATCAAATCCATATCTTCCAATTTCATTCCTGCGTGTTTTAACACTTTTGGAATAGCAGCCATTGGACCCACACCCATTTTATAAGGTTCTACTCCGGCCACTTGATAATCGACCAAGCGAGCGATTGGTGTTAAGTTGTACTCTTTCAAGGCTTTTTCTGAAACAACCAAAACAAATGCAGCGCCATCCGACATTTGGGAGGAGTTACCGGCTGTTGATGTTCCATCAGCAGAAAATGCAGCTCTTACTTTAGCGAGACTTTCAACGGTGGTTCCTCTACGAGGTCCTTCGTCAGTGTCCATCACATATTCGCGTGTATGCATTTTTCCATCTTTGTAGTAATTTTCTTTTACAGTGATAGGAACAATCTGCTCTTTGAAATGACCGGCATCAATTGCTGCGACAGCCTTATCGACAGATTTAACAGCAAAAGCATCCAATTCTTCGCGCGTAATTTTATACTCTCGGGCAACCATTTCAGAGGTTAAACCCATACTTAAATACCACTTAGGATGTTCTTTAGCTACGGTTGGATTTGGAACTTGACGCCATCCGCCCATGGAAATCATCGACATGGTCTCGGCACCTCCGGCAATAACCATATCGGCTATGCCGGCTGTAATTTTAGCCGAAGCAATGGCAATGGATTCCAAGCCGGAAGCACAATAACGATTTACTGTTGAACCGGGAACATCCACATTGTCCATAGTCATTAAGGAAAGCAATCGACCCATATTAAAACCTGATTCGGCTTCGGGAAAGGCATTACCAACAACTACTTCATCAATTTTTGATTTATCTATTTGCGGAAAATCTTTCATTAAGTGATTGATTACTTCCGCAGCGATATCATCAGGACGCATGAAACGAAAGGCACCACGAGGAGCTTTTCCAATTGCCGAACGATATCCACCTACTATATATGCATTCATTTTTTTCTTTTTTTAATTTAACAATGATTTAGTTTGAGCAATTAGTTACGTAAGATTTTTCCTTTAGTAATTAAACTTTGAATACGCTCCAAAGTTTTACGTTGCATACATAATTCAAGGAAAGCTCTACGCTCCAAATCGAGTAAATACTGTTCAGACACTTCGGTTAATGCTTGAGAAATTTCTCCTCCTGCCATAACATAGCCTAATTTTTCAGCAATTAATTTATCGTGTTCCGACATATAATTAGCTGTAGTAAAGCCATCAGCACCAACATAGACCAAGCCCATAGCTTCGTTACCCAAAACTTTAATATCGTTACGCGGTGCTGGTTTAGAATAGCCCTTTTCTACCAATTGCAAAGCTGCTTTTTTAGCCAATGCTAAATGATGTGCACGACTAACAACCACTTCGTCGGTTCCTTTTCTTAAATAGCCCAAATCAAAGGCTTCGTAAGCCGAAGTAGAAACTTTAGCTTGTCCGATGCTTAAATAACGATTTAAGAAGGCATTGGTGCGGATATCGCCATCTTGCAATTCATCACCTAAGCGAAGCGCAAACTCTTTGGTTCCACCACCACCGGGGATAAGTCCAACACCAAATTCAACCAATCCCATATACGTTTCGGCATGAGCCACAACTTTGTCGGAATGCATACAAATTTCGCAACCTCCACCCAAAGCCATACCATGAGGTGCAGCAACAACCGGAATTGAAGAATAACGTAAACGCATTGTTGTTTTTTGGAACCATTGAATAGCCATATCCAAATCTTCCCATTCTTGCTCAATCGCCAACATATAAATCATTCCCACATTGGCACCGGCTGAAAAATGTTCACCTTCGTTAGAAATAACGAGCGCTGCATATTCAGCCTCAGCTAAGTCAACGGCTTTGTTTAAGCCTTCCAGAACACCTTGACCAACTGTATTCATTTTGGTATGGAATTCAATATTTAAAACCCCATCACCCAAATCAAAAATGGTAGTATCGTTATTTTCCCATACAACATTGCTATCGCGAAGTACTTCTAAAGATAATGTTTCACCTTGACCCGGAATTTCTTTATACGCTTTCGATGGAATATCATAAAAATATTTTAATCCGCCTTCTACTTTATAAAAACTATTAACTCCGGCGTTTAGCATATCATAAACCCAAGAAGCCGCTTTTTTACCGGCTTCTTCCATCGCTTTTACGTTTGCTTCTACGCCAACAGCATCCCAAGTTTGGAATGGACCCAATTTCCAGCCAAAACCGGCATTTAAGGCATCATCTACTTTGTAAATCTCATCCGAAATTTCGGGGATACGGTTAGACACAAATTGGAAGAGCGCATAAAAAGAAGCGCGATAAAATTCACCGGCTTTGCCTTTATCGGCTAATAAAACAGGCATACGCTTGCGTAAATCGTCGATGGCTTTGGTTTTTTCGAATACTGAAAATTTTGGTTTTTCATCTTCGGTATATTCCAAAGTATCAAAATCGAGCGTTAAGAATTTTTTCTTGCCATCTTCAACAACTTTCTTAAAAAATCCTTGCTTAGTTTTTGATCCTAACCAGCCATTGTCTAGCATTTTCTGCAAATATCCCGGAACTTTAAACGAATCGTTAGCCTCGTCATTGGTCATATCCTTGATATTATTAGCCACATGGATTAAAGTATCTAAACCTACCACATCCGCGGTACGGAAAGTCGCTGATTTAGCGCGACCGATTACAGGACCGGTGAGTTTATCAATTTCAGTAATGGTTAAACCGTAGTTTTGTACATTATTAAACAGTTCCATAATAGAGAAGGTTCCTACTCTATTCGCAATAAAAGCAGGCGTATCTTTTGCAAGAACGGCCGTTTTTCCTAAGAATTTACCGGCATAGTTCGTTAAAAATTCAACAACTTCAGGAGCTGTTTTTGAGGTTGGGATAATTTCGAATAGCTGTAGATAACGAGGAGGATTAAAGAAATGTGTTCCACAGAAATGCTTTTGGAAATCTTCGCTCCTACCTTCGATCATTTTCTCGACAGAAATTCCGGATGTATTTGTCGTTACCAAGGAACCCGGTTTGCGAAGTTTTTCTACTTTATCAAACACCATTTGCTTGATATCCAGGCGTTCAACAACTACTTCGATTACCCAATCGTAATCTTTTATTTTTGCTAAATCGTCATCGAAATTACCTGTTGTAATACGTTTGGCAAATTTCTGATCGTAGATTGGTGATGGTTTCGATTTTAATGAGGCTGCCAAGGCATCATTAACAATACGGTTTCTTACCACCTTACTCTCCAATGTTAAACCCTTTGCTTCTTCTGCTTTGTTCAACTCACGTGGAACAATATCGATAAGCAATACCTCGAGTCCGATATTGGCAAAATGACAAGCAATACCTGATCCCATTACACCGGATCCAAGTACTGCAACTTTATTGATTCTTCTTATCATACTGCAAGACATTTATTTGATTTATACTTTATCGTTTATTTGATTTATTATTTGATTGAATTATTTCGAGATCTTCCTGAACCTGCTCCTTAATGATTTCATTCACTTTATTGAAAGCAGACAACTCTTTGGGACTCACCTTTTTACATACTTTTTCGTTGAAATCGAGCACGATTTTTTTAACTACACGCCTAAGTTCTACTCCCTTTTCAGTAAGAAAAACTTTTACAACGCGTTTATCGTTCAAACTTGCTTCTTTATAGATTAAGCCTGCCTCTTCCATATTTTTTAACAAGCGGCTCAGACTTGAGCTACTCATCCCCATTAAGGGTGCTACTTTGGTAGCTGGAGTTCCTGATTTCTCAATAATGAGTAAAACATAACCAACACCCTGGGTAATCCCATGTTGCGAGGCTAATAAATTGTACATACGCATCATAGAGAAAAGTGTTGAGCGTAAATGAAAATCGACTGTAGCTTGTGTATTCATATATTTTTACAATGCATGCATTGCAAATATACTAAAAAACAATAATGCATGCATAGTAAATTTTATTGTCATAAGGAAATATTATTGTGAATAATTTAACGATAGAAGCCTCTGAACTTCTTGTCAATTGTACATTTCGCTTAAAAATATTGATTCTAGCGCATTTAGCCTAAAAAATAAAAATTTCAATCGATTGAAATTGTAAAAAAGGGATAATCTAATTTATACTCAATCTAATTAATTTAGCATAAATTTAACTTGTTTTCATCCCATTTTAGTCTTGAAACTAGCTCGAAAAATCGCGACAAGCATCTTCAATCGATCTTTTATTTCGACAATTATCTTTAGTCAACTGAAACTTGAGCGTAATATAAAAGTCCATACCATTGAAATCACGATTACCCAAAAGGCTTGAAAACCAGTCCGATCCAATGCCTAGTGGTCCAACACGCGCATACAAACCCAAATGAGGATACTTGAATTGATACAAACTAAAAGGAATACTTACTTCCACATGCTTTGTTTCGTAACGTGGCGCAATAGTCAGTTGACCAGCTCTCCGGAGCGCTTCATTTTTAGAAGGAAAACCATAAATTAAAGAGCCACTCCAATAGATATTTGCTATTTCTGTATTGTAATCGGCTTGCACGCTTAGCGCCATGGGCAAACCAATGCGCATACTATTACTTTCTAGACTTGCTGTGGAATCACCATAAAAATGATAACTCATAGTGGCTATAGCTTGATTAATATTATCCACATCAATTCCGCTAAAATCCGTAAGACCTTGTCCACCCAAGAAAGTCGTAAAATCGTGGGTTTGGGCATTTGTCTTAAAATTCAATGCGCCCACATCGAGCAGGGCTACTCCTATTCGGTATTTATAATCAATAATAGGTTGTTCACAGAATTTTTCGGCATTTAAATTCGGTTGTGCCTTTAATAAGGATTGATAAGTAAATCCAATATCAAAACTCCAACCTTTCCCCGTCATATTTTCCGTTCCATTATAGTCATTCGAATCGTAATCGATGGGTAAAGAAAATCCTAATTGCGCTTGTTGATCATAAACATCTACATTTTCATTGGCCGGAAAAGTATAGGTACTGTGATCCACATTAAGAAAAGCTCCACTGCCCAAAAACAATCGTTTTAGGCTTATTCCAAAAGACCAGCCATCGAAATTCTGATTGTTTAAACGATAGGCATAAGAAAAACCAATTTCGGCCCAAGACATCGTCGTCATATTAAAATCTTTGACTTGAAAAGTTTCGGTGTAAGGCTCAAAATAGGTAAATCCATTCATAATAAAATCGCCCAAATCAGGCGTAATATTCCTTACGTTGGATTCCATACGAACGGCAGTTGTAATGGCAAAAGCATGCTGATTATATGAAAGCATCAAAGACGGCCCTAACAAACGAATACTTTCTTCCATAGAAGTATTTCGATCTCGTTCGTATGAATAAAAAGGACGCGATTCCAAATCATAGGTTGGGTGATCTTGTAAAACATAAGTAGAATCAAAGATATCACGCAATCGAAAATCGTCCTTGGATAAATAGATAAAATCAGAATGCAAGAACAGATTGGCCGAACCCAAATTAAAAGACAACCAGGTTTTTTGGTTGTGCATAGCGGCCGGGTTTAAAATTACTGCATTTACTCCCGCGAAATTGGAATTGCTGCTGCTAAAAGCTTCTCCTTGAGCAAAGCCATTGATACTTATTAGAATCAGCAAGCTTATACTTAGATACTTTTTCATAGAAAACTCCTTTCACTTTATCATTAAAAGCGAATAAATCACTCGCTTTAATTATTCCTTTTTCGCTGCCATATGTTCCATAAACCAAATGGTTAAAACGCCAAGCAGCATAATCGCTATCGCCACTAAAAATTGCAAATTCAATTCAGGCCATAGCCAATTGTAGCCAACCACTTTTTCTTTATCACCAAATTGTTGAGTAATTAAATCTTTCCATGGCCAAATTATGCCTAGGGAACCAAAAATAAATCCGGTTAAAATAGCAATGGTTTGGTTTCTGTATTTTTTAAACACCCACGAAAGTAAATAAGAAAATCCCAACAAACCCACAAGAGCTCCCACTACAACAGGAATAAGTATTTCGAAACGTAAATGATTGATCGAATCGATCATAACCAATTGATAATTACCCAGTAATATCAACACAAAAGAGCCGGAAAGTCCGGGTAAAATCATACTGCAAGCTGCAATAATCCCACACAAAATCAGATAGATAAGACGCTCATCTTCAGTGGCCGGATTCAGAAAAGTTATTGTCATTGCAATAGCAAAACCCATTATAAAAACGAGGATAACATCCCAAGTCCAGCGACTTACTGTTTTTCCGACAAAATAGACCGAAGCCAAAATTAAACCAAAGAAAAAGCTCCAAATATAAACGGGATAATGCTTAAATAGAAAGTCGAATATACGCGCAAAACTAAGAATAGAAACCGCTACGCCTAAAAATAAAGCAAATAAGAAGAAGATATCGGTATGTTTTGCAAATCCTTTTATATCCCCTTTTAATAGCAAACGTAAGGCGGTAAAATTAAAAGACTTGATCCCATCAATCAATCGTTCGAAGATGCCTGTAATAAGTGCAATTGTACCTCCGGAAACTCCGGGAATAACATTGGCGGCACCCATAGCCACGCCTTTAAGGAAAACAACAACTAGTTCTTTCATAGATGATCCATTTATTCGCATTTATGTCGAATATTCTTTTTTTGCGTCAATACCGATTGGGATTTTAAGCGATCGATTTATTCGTCTTTTATTAACTGGTATTGGATGAGTAATTTATTCAATGCTTCGTTATTTAGCGAACTTAATTCGCTCTGCAAAAGCACATTGGTATATTCGTTCTTGTCCAGATTAATGGCAAATTCAAAATCGAGCAATCCTTGTTCTTCGTTTCCGGCAAGCAACTGAAACAATCCCATAAAATAATACAAAAGCGCTTTCTGCTTGTCGTTTGCCATTTTCAATAAGCCATCGGATAGGACTAAAATGCCTTCAGAATAATCATCTTCCGATACTTTTAATAAGGCTAAACTGACATAATAAGCGGATTCGTTGGGATGAATTTTAATAAGATGATTTGTTAAATAACGCGCCAATTGCCCATAACCCTGTTCGTGTAATCGAACCGCTCTCAGATTCCAAAAAAGAGGCATTGGCTCTTCAATCAGCGTTGCCTTAATAATATTTTCGTAAGCCGAAGCCAAATCGCCTAATTTTAAATAGGTACGTGCTAAGCCAAGATAAGCTTCGATAAAGCCTGCATTGACTTCCACTGCTTTTTTATAATTTTTCAATGCATTTTCGAGCATTTCGTTTTGCTCGTAAGCTTCCCCTAAAAAATAGTAAGATACCACATCCGGATCTTCTTTCTTAATCGTTTCAGAATAATACTCAATGGCTTTATTAAAATTTCCCTGACTAAAATAAATATTGGCTATATTAAACCAAGCCGATGCGTAATTTTCGTCAATAGCGAGAACAAATTCATAAGCATCTATTGCTTTTTCGTTGTTTCCTAGCGAATTGTATGAAATAGCCAGATTAAACCACGCTCCTTTGCTGTAGGGATAATCATCAATAAATTTTTTGAAAAATTCAACGGCATCTTTAGAACGATCGGCCATTTCATAACAAAGGCCTATCTCATTCAATGCCTGATCGTTATCGGGCTCCAATTCTAAAACCTTGCTTAAATATTCCAAGGCTTTATCGTATTGTTCCAAATTTTCGTATTCAAATGCAATATTAGAATAAACCTCCGTTAAGTCGTGGTTTTGATTTAATGCATGGGTAAATTCTTCAATGGCTTCGCGGTATTGTTCCAATTGACTTAAGATGGAGCCTTTGGTCATATAAAAATCGGAGTCGCCAATATTTCCGAGGTCGTCGAGCAATTCCAATCCTTTTTCCGGTTGATCCGACATAGAATAATACTGTGCTTTTTTCAACAAAAACTCGTAATTGCCCGGGTATTGCTCCAAGGAATAATGAATGGCTTTTTTTAACAAATCCAAACTGCCTTGCTCAAAATAATGATCGATTATCGCTGATAATTCATCAATATCAAAAAAGAGCGATTTTCCTGATTCCAACATATTCTGGAAACGATTAATCAACTCCTTCAACATCTCTTCAGAATAATATTCAAATTCTTCTCCCATATTTTTTAATAATCCGCTTCAAAAGTACATAATTTTTAAAGACCAGATGACAACTATTGATCAAGCATTTATACACAATTTTATGCACAATTTTTCGATGAAATTGGAGTTTATTGGTTAATAATTAGTGCATCGGAAAAGCGCTACAAAAAAATATTGGTTTATATTTGCCTTTGCAAACAAACCATAACCCAAAATATTAACGTTAGTCTAAACAATTATTTATGACCTTAATTAAGTCAATTTCAGGATTTAGGGGAACCATTGGCGGAAAACCAAATGATAATTTAACACCTCTTGATGTAGTTAATTTTGCAACGGCTTTTGCCTTTTTTATTAAAGAAGAAAGCAAAAAAGAAAAACCCACTATTGTTGTTGGTCGAGATGCTCGATTATCGGGAGCAATGATCGAAGGACTTGTAAACAACACACTCATTGCCATGGGCGTCGATGTTGTTTCATTGGGATTATCAACCACACCAACTGTAGAAATGGCTGTTATCGATTTGGCAGCTGATGGGGGAATAATTTTAACGGCCAGTCATAATCCTAAACAATGGAATGCATTAAAACTTGTTAATGCCAAAGGCGAGTTTATTTCGGCCAAAGAAGGTGAATCTTTATTGAAATTAATTGATAATCAGGAATTTGATTATGCAAAAATTGATAAAATAGGAAAAATTACTACGGATACTACACAAATAGATAAACATATCGAAAAAATATTGGCTTTAGAATTGGTTGATGTTGAAGCGATTAAAAAAGCCCATTTTAAAGTGGCTCTCGATGCGGTAAACTCTACCGGTGGAATGGCCATTGTTCCGCTATTAAAAGCTTTAGGCGTAAGTGCTATTCACGAACTCTACTGTGAACCTACCGGAAAATTTCCACATAATCCCGAACCACTGCCCGAGCACCTCAACGATTTGTCGGAATTGGTTGTTAAAGAAAAAGCAGATGTCGGTTTTGCCGTCGATCCTGATGTAGATCGATTAGCAATTATCAGTGAAAACGGAAATCCGTTTGGCGAAGAATATACGCTGGTTGCCATTGCCGATTATATTTTATCTAATAAACAAGGAAATACGGTTTCTAATCTTTCCTCAACACGCGCGTTACAAAGCATAACACTGATGCACGAAAGCAATTATGCGGCTTCTGCTGTTGGCGAGGTGAATGTGGTTGAAATGATGAAAAAAACAAATGCCATTATAGGTGGCGAAGGCAATGGAGGCATAATCTATCCCGAATTGCATTCCGGTCGAGATGCCATGGTTGGCATTGCCCTATTCTTAAGTTTAATGGCAAAAAGAAAGCAAAAAGTGTCTATGATTCGTTCCGGTTTTCCTGATTATTTTATCAGTAAAAATAAAATCAGCTTGGAAGAAGGCATGGATGTGGATGGTTTTTTGATGAAAATTGCAGAAAAGTATAAAAACGAACGCGTAACGACTATTGACGGTGTAAAAATCGATTTTGAAAGCGAATGGGTACACCTCCGAAAATCGAATACCGAACCAATTATTCGCATTTATGCCGAAAGCGACAGCCTGTCTAAAGCAAATCATTTGGCTGATAAAATAAAACTCGATATCGGCGAGTTTATGAAAGGATAAAATGCGCTGATGGACTTTGTTACCCTCCTTTTAATAGCCATTGGTTTATCATTCGACAGCTTTGCTGTTTCTTTGGCCAATGGATTATCTATTAAAAAACTAAGTCCCTGGTTAATCTTTAAATCTTCTGCTAATCTTGCTCTTTTTCAGGGAGCGATGCCCGTAATGGGCTATTATATTGCCATTGGATTTCAAAAAACCATTGAGGCTTATGATCATTGGATTGCTTTTTTATTACTGAGTATGATAGGCTCAAAAATGATTTACGAAAGTCTTTATGCAAAAGAAGCGATCGAAAAAAACAAAATCCAACTTTCGAGGGTTAAGTTAGTCGTCCAAGGAATTGGTACAAGTATCGATGCTTTAGCCATTGGCGTTAGCTTTGCCCTTTTAGAAATTGATATTCTAAAACCTGTACTCATTATCTTTATTGTCACCTTTATTGCCAGTCTTATTGGAATTCAACTGGGCAAATATTACGGCAAAAACCTCGGTAGCCGGATGGAGCTTTTTGGAGGTATTATTTTAATGGCTATTGGAATAAAAATCCTCATTGAACACCTATATTTTCAATGATAGATTAAGGTTGAGAAATGGATGTCTTTTACAAGTTTAACCTCTTATTTTAAACGCTTTTTATATTCAATTATCCGAATCACATCTTTAATTTGTTCTTTTCGAGTAACATTAACCACCAAAGGAATAAGTTTACCACTGTTTTTACTTTGGATAAACGCTTCTTTGATTGTTTCGTCTATTTCCAAATCAAAAATCCCTGAACGTGTTTTTTCGGTAAAATAAAACCCAACTTTAAAATAGTTGTCCCAAACCGATAGCCAAAACACAGTTTTTTTCTTAAACGTAACCTTAGCTAACCAAGAATGACCATCTTTATAATAGCGCCATTCCAAAAGCAAATTGTATTTTTCAGCGGAAATAATTTCTGTCAATTCATTAAAAGCAATATAACTATCACCTAAAGCATTTTCCAGCACTTCTGCACTAGGATAAATTTCCGGATTGCTCAATATTGGTGTTTCCATTGTTAAATATTTGATTTACATATTATTAATAGTTGTTTATATACTTTATAATAGATATCAATCGAATTCTTCAAGTATTGAATTAAACTCGTCCCAGTGCAAAACTTCATAGGAATGGCCTTCTTTAAAAATATTTTTTGCCATGGCTTGCCCCAGATCATTTACAGAAATGCCACGATATTTCCGAAGTTTTCCAAAAAACATAGGTTTCAGAATAGGCCAAACCTTCAAGGTAATGGCTTGAGATATTCCATACCGATTGGTGGGCGTTAGAATCATAGAAGGTTGAAAAATACTCAATCGCTCAAAATTTAAGGCTTTCAATTCTTCCACCAATTCGCCTTTTGTTCGCAAGTAAAAAGAAACTGATTTTGGGTTTGCCCCTACCGATGCTAATAATTCAAAATGCTCTATTCCCGCTTCTTTACACGCCTTTGCAAATTCCAATACCGCAATTTTATCGACTTTAATAAAATCTTCTTTACTCACTTTGGAGGGTTCTCCAATTCCTAAAGTGCAAATTGCGGCCGTGTGACCTTGCAAATAATCCAGATAGGAATTGCTATCGCCAATATTAATAATGTGTTGTTTTACAAAATCAAGATCTAGATTCGAAATGGTTCTTCTCCCCAACAAGGTTATTCGTTGAATATTTTTAAGTTGAAGAAGCGTTTTTAAGGTTTCTGTTCCTACTGCTCCACTTGCCCCCAACATAACTATGGCTTGTTGTTTGTGATTTAGATTCATCGTTTCTAATATCTAGGTCAATGAATAGCTGTTTTAAAATTCGCTAAGCATCTGACTATTTTAGGTTTAAAGTTACATCAAATAAGCTTTGATAATTAAAAAAACTTTTTTTAGCCGTCTTAAATATAGTCGCTTTGCTTCTTCAATCTTTTGAAAAAAGCAAACAAACCTACCTGTTTTTTCCCTGAATAAAAGTCAATACATATTACACAAGCAAAAGCCTGTTTATGGTTTTGCTTCTAACATAAACGCCTGAATAAAGCCGTAAAAAAAGATTTTCTGACGGATATTATTTTACCGATTTCAAAATATCGAGGGTCAAATCCCAAAACATTTGAACGGTTTTGATTTCGATACGTTCGTCGGGAGAATGTGCCCCTTTTATGGTTGGTCCATAAGAAATCATATCCATTTTTGGATAGGTTTTACCAATTAAACCACATTCTAAACCAGCATGAACGGCTAAAACTTTCGGCTTTTTATCAAAAAGTCTTTCGTAGGATAAGCTCGTAATCGCCATGATTTTGGAATTTGGATTTGGTTTCCATCCGGGATAACCCACACTATGTTCTATGTTAGCCCCCGCTAATTTAAACACCGAAGCCACCATCGCAACCACATCTTTCATTTCCGATTCGGAGCTGGAGCGCTGACTCGTTGTTATTGATATTTTATCATCCAATGTTTTAACAGCGGCTAAATTGGTGGAAGTTTCGACAAAGTTGGGAATATCTTGCGACCAAGCAATGACGCCATGTGGACAAGCATAAATTGCATTTAATACACGATTCTGAAGCGCCAAACTCCAAATTTTAGAACTTGGTTCAATCACATTTAAATCAAAATTAAGATTGGGCTCCGTACTATGCAGTTCTATTTTTATCTCTGCGGCCATTTGATCAAACATCGTTTTAAAACCAGCTTCCGAAGCTTTTGGAATACAAACTTCGGCAAAGGCTTCGCGTGCAATGGCATTGCGCAAATTTCCTCCGTCGAACAAAGCGATCCGAAGTCCAAATTTTTCTGCACCCCGATACAATATTCGGTTTAAAATCTTATTTGCATTTCCAAAACCTTTGTGAATATCATCGCCGGAATGACCGCCTTGCAATCCGCTGATGTCTAATTTATACCATGTAGAATCATCCGGCGCGTCTTCCCAATCCAAATCGAAGAAAACATTGGTGTCGAGTCCTCCGGCACAACCAATAAACAGTTCACCTTCATCTTCCGAATCTAAATTAAGCAATATTTCACCTTTCAGCATATCGGGTTTCAAGCCAAAAGCACCACTCAATCCGCTTTCCTCATCCATTGTAAATAAACATTCCAAAGGGCCATGTTCAATATCATCAGCCGCTAAAATAGCCAATTGTGTAGCCACTCCTATTCCATCATCAGCGCCCAGCGTAGTCCCCATAGCTTTTACCCAGCCATCTTCGATATAGGTACGTATAGGATCTTTTTCAAAATCATGCTCAACATCATTGTTTTTCTCGCAAACCATATCCATATGACTTTGCAAGACTACGGTAGGATAATTTTCAAAACCTTGGCTTGCCGACTTTTTAATCAGCACATTTCCAATTTCATCTTTGCGGGTTTCCAAATTGTGCTTTTTACCGAATTCAAGCAAATAGGCAATTATTTTCTCTTCTTTTTTCGAAGGTCTGGGAATTTGGCATATATCATAAAAATATCCCCAAACATGCTGTGGTTTAAGTAGTTTAATAGATTCACTCATGAATATAAAGTTCTTTTTTTCGCTTTTATAAAACGAAATTAATTTTGCTCTAAGATACGAATTTTAAAAGAATGATTCCTTTGAAATCGCGATCTTTGGGCGGGTTTATTCTTATGCAAGTCCATGCATAAGAAGCAACTGTCAATCATTAAGTTAAATAGACAACTTTGCATTATTAAAATAAAAGACTTATTTTTCACCGATTAAAGTGCGATTTATTCAACAAAAGATGTTAAAAACTTTAATTTCATTTTGTTTTTTTGTTCTTTCGCACCACTAATTTTGGAGAAAAGGTATTTATGGTTATTAATAAAAGTATTTTATTCATTTTTTTGATCGTTTTGCTTAGTCATCCTTTAGGCATGAGTGCTTTAATTGTGGATGGTAAACCGGTGATCGAAATGCCTACACCTAATGCTTTTCCGGTGCCTGATGAAATCGTTGATCAAACACAGGAAAAACTGCACCATGCATTGGATAGATACCGATTTAACGGAACAGCTTTGGTGGCTGTAAAAGGAAAAGTAATTTTTGAAGAAGCACGCGGATATGCCAATTTAAATACGAAAACGCCACTAAATATTGAATCAAGTTTTCAATTGGCATCGGCAAGTAAACCCTTTACCGCGTTGAGCATTATGCTTTTAAAAGAGCGCCATTTGCTTAATTACGACGATACAGTAAGTATGTATTTAGCCGATTTCCCCTATCCTGATGTTACGATACGGAATTTATTAAATCACACTTCAGGACTTCAAAACTATATGTATTTGGTTGATCATTTTTGGAAAAACGACAGCACCATTTCCAATCAGAAAATGCTCGAATTAGTGGTAGCACATAACTTACCATTGAACAACCGGCCGGGACGTAGATTTGAATACTCAAATACGGGCTACGCTATCTTGGCACTTGTGGTCGAGAAAATTACTAATCAATATTTTGGCGACTTTCTTCAAAAAGAAATCTTTGATAAATTAGGGATGACGCATAGTTTTGTCTACGACAGAAACAAAATAGAACAAGATTCCAATCAAGTACTTGGTTATGCTTCTCAAAGTCGTAGAGCGCGACAATATTTTCACGATCCAAATAATGAAATATTAGGTGATAAAAGTATTTATTCAAGCGTAAACGATATCTATAAATTTACTAAAGCATTAAATAACTACGAATTGGTAGATAAAGAAACCTTAGACGAAGCCTATACAAAAGCTATCTTAAAAAATAAGCATACGGTAAATTACGGATTTGGTTGGCGTTTCAAAGACCTTGATGATAAGGAATATATTTTTCACAATGGAGCTTGGCATGGGTTTACTTCGACCATTACCTTAAATCCGGACGAGGACATTACTGTAATACTATTAAACAATACCAATGCATCTATTGCGACAATTAAAAACGATCTGCTACAAATCTTAGATACGCAGTTTGAGCCGTATATTAACTAGATTAACTTTTTCGAATTAATTTAGCGTGACTAAAAGGAATTAAATAAAGAAATAAGACCAAAGCTGTAATCATTTTAAAAAATTTGTGTCTTATTTTCGAAAACAAAAGATGATTATCATTAAATTTGTATTGAAATAAAAAAAAATCAGCTCTCCATGAAAGATAAAATTAACAACATTATTCTAGTACCTACAGATTTTTCAGAAGTTTGTGAAAATGCGACAAAGCAAGCTGCTGAAGCTGCAAGGTTTTTTAAATATGAATTGTATTTGCTTCATGTCATCGACAAAAACACCAATGCTTATCTTAAAAATGAAAATCTAGGAATAGATTCTATCTATTCACGTTTGCAAAAAATTGCAGATGATTTGACTGCTGAATATGGTATTGACGTGAAAATTAAAGTCGAAGATGGTGACATTTTTACAACTATAAGTTCCGTTGCTCAGCATTTGGGCGCTAAATTGGTGTATTTAGGCACACACGGAAAAGTCGGTATGCAAAAATTAACAGGCAGTTTTGCTTTAAAAGTGATAACAGAATCGCCTGCACCGGTCATTGTTGTTCAAAAACGTAAATTTGACAAAGGTTTCCGCAATATTTTATTACCAATCACCAGTGATGCAGGCCCTTGGGAAAAAACAAACTGGGCCAGCTTTATGGCCAAACAATTGAATGCTAAAATTCATTTGTATAGTATTCCCGGCAAAGTCATTGATGAAACAACAAAAATGCTTACCAAGTATTTTGAAGAAAATAAAGTGGAATACACTTCAACAACGGTTGAAAAATCGGCAAATTTCTCTCAACAAGTTATTGATCATGCGACTTCTAATAATTACGATTTAATTATGATTATGACTAATCCGGATACAAGTTGGACAAAATTCCTGCTAGGTTCCTATGATGAGGAAATTATTTTTAATAATTCACAAATTCCTGTAATGTGTATCAATCCTAGAAAATACAATTGGGAAAAGATTGTTAAATATTAATAATAATCCAATATAAATATCAGCCGAAGCTAAAACTTCGGCTTTTTTTATGCCTTTATCTGCATCAAATAAGATTCAGCTTCAGGACCTAAATTAAAAATCAAATCCAAAATACTTAGGTTTTCATAAAAGGGATATTGTTCGGAAAATACCTGAATATAAGGTGCTAATCCGAGCTTTTGATCCTCTTTTGGCGATAAAGAAAAGCGTTTATCTTCCTGAGCGGAAAGTTCGTGAGGATGAACAAAGTCTGTTGTTCGTGTAACTTCGATATTCCACTCCATTAAATTATTAATTAAGCGGATGATGGCTTCGTTAAGATCGAGTAAGAATATGTGTTTTTGTTTAAAAAATGCGGCCAGATCGTCTTGATAATAAAGTAAGAACGGAGAGGAGTTATAAGCCGTTTTGATGGCGCGCCAATGCAATTGTTGCCATGCTTCATCGTAAGCTATTTTAATATCACGCGTAAGCGTTTTCTTTCCAAAAGGCTTGATTACTGGCACACTCAATGATTGCAAACCATTGGCCGTAAGAATGACACAACGGTTGCGGTAAGTTTGTTTAGGAAAAGTTTCAAATTGCTCCACTTGCACCTTTTTGTTTTGATGCAACCAAGCATAATAGAGTATTGGAGGAAAATAAGCCGTTGAAACTAACATAATTTAAAAGCACAATATTACGCATAAAAAAAGCACGACCAAAGGCCATGCTTTTTCAATTTATTTAGGTGTAATAAACTATTTCAATAATACATCGTTAATAGCAGAAACTAAGGTTTCTTTTGGTAATGCACCTTGCGCCATTTGAGGCTGACCCTCTTTTGGGCAAAATAATAAAGAAGGAATACTGCGGATTCCAAAAGCTCCGGCTAATTCTTGTTGATCTTCAGTATCCACTTTGTATATATTGATTTTTCCATCGTATTCTTTAGACAGTTCTTCTAAAATTGGCGCTACCATTTTACAAGGTTGACACCAGTCGGCATAAAAATCAATCAAACATGGCAATTCACCTTCGAATTTCCAGTCTTTGTTTTGCTCAAAATTAAATACTTTTTCTAAAAATGTTTCTTTTGTTAAATGTTCCATTTCAATCTTTTGTTTGCTTATTTCTAATCTATTTTAAATATTCTTATTATTCTTCGCTCTTTTTATTTCCCAATACAAATTCTTCAATGATTTGCTTGTATTGCTCTTCTTGCATCGCTCCGGGCTGCATTGCAGGTTTACCCTCTTTAGGAATAAACATTACAGAAGGAATGGAGCGTATGCCAAATACGGCACTTAATTCGCGATTGGCATCCGTATCTACTTTATATATAATCACTTTTCCGTTATAATCTTTAGCAAGTTTATCCATAATAGGCGCAACACGTTTACAAGGGCCACACCAATCTGCATAAAAGTCGATAACAGCAGGCAATTCTCCTTTATAAACCCATTCTTGCGGATTTTCGTTGTAGTTCCAAACTAAATTACGAAAACTCTCTTCGTTTAAATATACAACTTCTCCAACCGAATTGCTCGAGGCTTCTATTGCGGATTTATCTGTGTTTTCTTTTGCTGAGCTCTTTTCAGCAGCATTTGAATTACAGGCATTTATACCTAAATTTATAATGACAGCAAATATTAATATTCCAATTTTTTTCATACTTATTAATTTATTCAATGATTAAAAGCGTGCAAAAGTAATAAATATTTTTAAATCGCTTTAATATCACTTTTGTTTTCAATATTTATGCCAAAAGTATTTTATCTTTGCATACGACACATTGTCATAATTTTATTTGACATTTATTTAACTTTTGGCAGTTATTTAGGCTGTTGCTATTAAAACAATGAAAAAACTATTTGAAAATATAGACATTAAGGAATTTGAAACGCGTTTTTCGAGCGAGGATCAATGTTTAAAATTTCTTGTTGACGACAAATGGAAAAATGGTTTTATTTGTCGAAAATGTGGTCATACGAATTATTGCGAAGGACAAACCCC
>JBFHQD010000026.1:0-20575 GCA_041592395.1 Bacteroidales bacterium
GAAAAGAAGAAATATTTAGAGTTTCTTGGCAAAGTCAGAGGGTGAATTTTTCCTAATGAGCGGTGGAAATTCAATTAAATATTCATCCTATCACGAAACGCTTAAAAAGTGAGCGGGTGAATCAGTCCCTAAAGCAAGTGAGTGCTCCCAAAATACATTCACCCGCTCACTAAAACGGATATTCAAAGGTCTTTTTCCAAACTTTAACAATAGAAACTGATTTAGCGTTGAGTGTTATGACAAAAATCTTTAACATAAAACATCAAGAATAAATTGCAAATAGTTATCTTTTATGATAACTTTGCAACATGATTAGGACAATTCTATTTTATAAAGACTATTTTATAGAATTCTATTCGGAACAGAATGAAAAGGTTCAGGAAAAGATTGAATATGTTTTAAAGTTGGTAAAACAGACGGACAGAATACCAAAGAAATTTTTCAAACATTTATCATCAACAAATAACCTTTATGAAATAAGAATCGAATACCAATCAAACATATATCGGATTTTCTGCTTTTTTGATGACGGGAATTTAATAATTCTCTTGAATGGATTTCAGAAAAAAACGCGAAAAACACCGAAGCGTGAAATCGAACAGGCAGAAAGTCTTAAAAAGGAATATTTTAACGAAAAAAACAAAAGAGATGGAAAATTATAAGGGAATATCAAATTTTGACGAACTTTTAGACAAAAAGTATGGAGAAATTGGAACTCCAAAAAGAAATCTTTTTGAAGAAAATGCCCATATGTTTGTCATTAGTGAAATGTTGAAAGAAGCGCGGAAAGAAGCAAATATGACTCAAGAACAGCTTGCAGAAAAAGCAGGAACCAAAAAAAGTTATATCTCAAAGCTAGAAAATGCGAAGGGAAACATTAATCTTTCCACGCTAATACGGATTTTTGAAACAGGATTAAATAGGAAAATTGGATTTACGTTCCAATAATAAAACAAACTTTATTCCCCCAAAGCCTCTTTCAAAGCTCTAAGTTTCTCCAGACCTTGTTTTACGGAATATATCTTCGAAAAACGCAAACTTAGTTTTTGATTTTTCTCGCGCAAATGACAACAACCCGGGTGCGTTTGAATATAACCTAATAACTGACTAAACTTCAGCGAAGAATAGAATGGACTTTCAGGATTGCTCACAAAAAAGGCATACATATAATCCCCTTTTAAACGGATATTTTCCATAGCCAATTCCTTCCCAAGCCATCGTAATCGCACCGAATCGAGGAGTTCCAAAACGGGTTTGGGCAATTTCCCAAAACGATCTTCCAATCCCAATGCATAAAACTGCAAAGCTTCTTCGTCCTGTATTTGCGTCATTTCCTTATACAAACTCAGTCGTTCTGCCACTTGCTCGATATAATCATCCGGAATTAAAATTTCCAAATCCGTTTCTAAAGTGCAGTCGCTAACAAAATCGCGCGGCTTCTCCTCTTTATACAAGTCTTTATAGTCGGTTTCTTTTAATTCCTGCAGGGCTTCATCCAAAATTTTATGATACATCTCGAAACCAATATCAGATATAAAACCGCTTTGTTCACCGCCCAGAATATTTCCGGCACCACGAATGTCCAAATCACGCATAGCGATATTAAAACCACTGCCCAAGCTCGAAAACTCTTCGATAGCCTGCAAGCGTTTTCTGGCATCATCAGACAAAGCAATTAAAGGAGGTGCCAACAAATAGCAAAACGCCTTTTTATTCGAACGCCCTACTCTACCGCGCAATTGATGCAATTCGCTCAATCCGTAATGATGGGCTTCGTTAATAAAAATGGTGTTTACGTTAGAGATATCCAAACCGGATTCGATGATTTTAGTTGCTAAAAGCACGTCGTAATCGCCTTCCATAAAGCCCATCATTACTTTTTCGAGCTTTTTACCATCCATCTGTCCGTGTGCTATAGCGATTTTTACATCAGGCACATAGCGCTGAAGAATTCCGGCGACTTCTTGAATATTTTGAACGCGATTATGAACAAAAAAGACCTGTCCACGGCGCGAGACTTCGTACATAATGGCATCGCGAATAAGCTCTTCGTTAAAAGAACTCAATTCCGTTAAAACCGGTTGACGATTTGGTGGTGGTGTATTGATAATGGATAAATCGCGAGCGCCCATCAACGAAAACTGCAAAGTTCTGGGAATGGGCGTTGCAGATAACATCAAAGTATCTACATTTACTTTAAACTGCTTGAGTTTTTCTTTAATCGCGACCCCGAATTTCTGTTCTTCATCCACAATAAGCAATCCCAAATCTTTGAATTCAACATCTTTACCAACCAATTTATGCGTACCGATTAAAATATCCACTTTTCCTGCTTTCAAATCTTTTAAAATGGCATGTACATCTTTGGTCGATCGGAAACGACTGATGTACTCCACACGAACAGGGAAATCGGCTAAACGCTCTGAAAATGTTTTATAATGCTGATAAGCCAAAATGGTAGTTGGAACCAAAACGGCCACTTGCTTGCTATCGGCAACCGCTTTAAACGCAGCCCGAATAGCAATTTCTGTTTTCCCAAAACCCACATCACCGCAAACCAAACGATCCATAGGATTAATCATTTCCATATCGGCTTTCACATCATTGGTTGCTTTTAGCTGGTCGGGTGTATCTTCATAAATAAATGAAGCTTCCAACTCCGTTTGCAAATAAGTATCAGTTGCAAACTCAAACCCAGCTTTTGCCTTCCGCTCAGCATAAAGCTTGATTAATTCCTTGGCAATATCCTTAACACGTGATTTTGTTTTTGCTTTTAACTTATTCCAAACCGGCGACCCAATCTTATTGATTTTAGGCACCGAACCATCTTTTCCGCTGTATTTTGAAATGCGATGCAAAGAATGAATATTGACATAGAGCAAATCTTCGTTGGCATAGATTAAACGGATGACTTCCTGCTCTTTTCCATCGTTCACAATTTTTTGTAAACCATCATAGCGACCAATGCCATGATCGACATGGGTAACGAAATCGCCTTTTTGTAAATTGTAAATTTCTTTGAGTGTAAAAGCCTCTTTGCCACCAAACCGCTCTCTGATTTTAAACCTTCTGTAACGATCAAATAGCTGATGATCAGTATAACACACTAATTTTAATTGATGATCGACAAAACCCTGTTGCAAGGCTATTTGAAGTCCTTCGAAAAGTTTAAACTCCGCATTTTTCGGGCATAAACCCGAATCTTTAAAAATTTGTTGTAAGCGATTTAATTGCTGATCTGATTCGGCTAAAATGATATTTTGATAGCCTTTTTGGCGATACGTTTTCAGATTCTCAGCCAACAAATCAAATTGCTTATTGAAATGCGGTTGGGGTTCAATTTCAAACTTTTTTTCTAAGGCTACTCCTTGATTGGCTACAGTACCGTATTGAAAAACAACAAAATCCTCTAATTTTGAAAGAAAACCCGCTTTATCCAAATACAATTCTTCGGGCTTTAAATGTTTTATCGGACTATTTAAAGCGGCATAGTTTTGTGAGGCTTTTTCATAGCTAATTGAAAAACTATCGGCCAATAAATCCTTTTTCTCTAACCAAATGCTGGTCGATTTAGGAAATAAATCGAAAATAGCGATTCTGGATTCAAGCGTGGAAGAATCCAACACATTGGGCATCAATTTAACTTGTGCGTGTTTTCGCGTACTTAACTGTGATTCAGGATCAAACTCACGAATAGATTCCAGTTCATCGCCAAAAAATTCGAGACGATAAGGAAACTCATTGGAATAAGCAAAAATATCGAGTAAACCGCCACGTAAAGCAAATTCGCCGGGTTCAACGACAAAATCAACACGCTTAAACTTTACTTTTACCAATTGTTCAATTAAATCATCGAGCGCATATTCATTCCCCGTTCTAAAATGGAAAGTCTTGCTTTTCAGCTGTTTTTTATCGCTGACTTTTTCGCTTAGTGCCTCGGGAAAAGAAACCAAAATAAAGCGTTTCGACGAATTAGCCAATCTCAGAAATACTTCAGCTCGTGTTAAAACATTGGCATTATCAATATGATCCAATTCGTATGGTCTTTTGTAACTGGCCGGAAAAAAAAGAACCGTTTTTTTGTCGGAACTCTGTCCACTATCATTTAAAAGATTTTCTAAATCGTTATAAAGATAAGCCGCTTGCTCTTTATCAGGCAATATAAACAGCATCGAATCCGTTGATTCCACAAATAAAGTAGAGGCATATAAAGAAACTGCGGAAGTGTATAAACCCGACAAAACCGTATTTTCTTTTTTCTCTAAAGAATGTTTTAGTTCTTTAAAAAGCGGACTTGTTTTAAGCGTTTGAAATAGATCAGGTGTTTTCAAAGATTTTTTTTATGGCACAAAAGTAAAAATTCTATTCCAGTAAAAAAGCTTCTATTTTATCGATTTTAACAAGCAAGAATACTAAGCCAATGAGATCCATTTGATTAGATAAAAGCTTTAGAAATTCAGACCAATTATCACTTTTAGACTATTTCCTTAAATTTTCTAAAATAAATTAACAAAATAATCACAATTTAAAATAATCTATATATTTACCAGCTGAAAATAACACCGAAAACCACCAAAATGATTGATATATAACTATTTACATCAATTATCTTGAAAAACAATAAAAATAAACAGAAAATTAAGAAGTTTATGATTCAAAAAATTTTGATTGCTAATCGTGGAGAAATCGCAATTAGAGTCATGCGGACTTGCCGAGAAATGGGCATTAAAACGGTAGCCGTATACTCAGATGCCGACAGAAGCTCTATGCATGTTCGCTATGCTGATGAAGCCTATCATATTGGACCTTCACCCTCTAATGAAAGCTATTTAGTTATCGATAAAATTATTGATGTTGCCAAAAAATCGGGAGCTGACGCCATTCATCCCGGATATGGATTTTTATCGGAAAATGCGCATTTTTCTGACCTCTGCAAAAAAGAGGGATTCGAATTTATTGGTCCGGATTCGTATGCTATTGATACTATGGGCGATAAAATTACAGCCCGAAAAACCATGATAGCTGCAGGTGTACCGGTTGTTCCGGGCACAACCGAACCCATTTTAGATGAAGACAAAGCGATAAAATACATTCATGAAATAGGTCTTCCAGTAATGATAAAAGCTTCAGCCGGTGGTGGCGGTAAGGGAATGCGTTTGGTAAAAGACAAAGCCGAAATTGTAAATGCCATTCGGGGCGCTCGTTCAGAAGCGATGAATGCCTTTGGCAACGATGCGGTTTATATCGAAAAATACATCGACTCGCCACATCATATCGAGTTTCAAATATTAGCCGACAAACATGGGAATGCGGTACATTTATTCGAGAGAGAATGTTCTGTTCAGCGTCGCCATCAAAAAGTGGTAGAAGAAACACCATCTCCCTTATTAAATCCCGAAGTCAGAGCCGAAATGGGAAAACATGCGGTTTTAGCTGCTCAAGCGGTTAATTATTACGGGGCAGGAACCATTGAGTTTATTATGGACGATGATCTCAACTATTATTTTTTAGAGATGAATACGCGGCTTCAAGTTGAACATCCTATAACCGAAAGCGTTGTTGGAGTTGATTTGGTTCGTCAACAAATAAACATTGCCAATGGTTTAGTCTTGGAATTTAAGCAAGAAGAGCTCGCTCAAAAGGGACATGCCATTGAATGTCGTATTTATGCCGAAGATCCTGACAATAATTTTATGCCTAGTCCTGGAGTTATAAAACATTTCAGAGAACCCCTTGGATTAGGAATTCGTCACGATGGCTATGTGTATAGCGGCTATAATATCCCTTTGTTTTACGATCCGATGATTTCCAAACTCATTGTTTGGGCCAAATCGAGAGATGAAGCCATAAAACGTATGAAAAGCGCCTTGTATAATTATAAAATTACGGGCATAAAAACTTCGATCAAATTCCTTGAGCGTATTATGGAAACACCGGCTTTTGTTGAAGGGAAATACAATACGCATTTTATTCAAGAAAACGAGAAATTTTTACTTTCGCCTAAAAAAGCGAGTCCACAGTGCGAAGATATGGCCATGGTAGCCACTTTTATAACCTATCTCGATCAATTGGAGAAAAAAAACATTCAATCCACTACACACAACACTTCTAATCCGTGGAAAGAATTTGGTCGTAAAAGAAACAATATTCGTTTATAAACCTACTTAAGCAAATGAATAAAACATTAGATATTAAAATAGGTGACCGCATAGCTACACTCGAGCTAGTGAGCCAAGTTGGACACATCGTAGAAGTAAAAGTTGACGATAAACTCTATACGCTTGATATGATACAAGTTGAAAAAGGAGCCTACAGCATTATATTGGATAAAATCTCATACAACCTCGAACTTTTACAGAAAGATACTGCGAAACAGTTTGAAGTGCATACTTACAATCAAATTTTTGATGTTGAAGTTATTGATGCGGAAGCAAAATATATGTTAAACAGGGGTGCCGGCATAGATGATCAGGGAGAGCTATCCATTTCGAGTCCTATGCCCGGAAAAGTAATAGAAATTCCTGTAAAAATTGGTGATAAAATTAAAGAAGGCACAACAGTAATCATTATCGAAGCGATGAAAATGCAAAGCGAGTACAAAGTAAAAGCCGATCGCGTGGTTACTGATATACTAGTAAAAGAAGGCGATGCCATTGATAGTAAACAGCCCCTAATAATTGTTGAATAAAAAAATACAGCTATGTCTAAGATAGAAGATAAATACAAACAGTTTGAAGAAAAAAACAAGGTTGCCGAACTCGGAGGGGGCCAAGCACGCATAGATAAACAACATGCCGCCGGAAGAAAAACAGCACGTGAGCGCGTAGAACTTCTGCTCGATCCGGGCAGTTTTGTCGAACTCGACAAGTTTGTAACGCACCGTAGCACCGATTTTGGAATGGATAAATCTAAATTTTTGGGTGATGGTGTAGTAAGTGGTTATGGTAAGATTGATGGTCGTTTGATGTATGTCTTCGCTCAAGATTTTACCGTTTTTGGAGGCTCATTAAGCAGAGCCAATGCCGATAAAATCATTAAAGTGATGGATTTGGCAATGAAAATGGGAGCTCCGGTAATTGGATTAAACGATTCCGGTGGAGCGCGAATCCAGGAAGGCGTTGAAAGTTTAGCCGGCTATGCCGATATTTTTTACCGCAATGTAATGAGTTCAGGAGTAATTCCTCAGATTTCAGCAGTTCTTGGACCTTGTGCCGGAGGGGCTGTTTATTCTCCTGCTATTACGGATTTTATTATGATGGTAAAAGAAAACAGCTATATGTTTGTTACCGGACCTGATGTCATAAAAACCGTGACGCACGAGGAAGTAACTCAAGAAGAACTCGGTGGAGCCATGACGCATAACTCAAAAAGTGGTGTTGCACATTTAACGGCCGATGATGACGAACAAGCTATGATGATGATTCGCGAACTGATGAGTTTCTTACCATCAAACAATATGGAAGATCCTCCGGTTAAAATCAGTTCGGATGATATCAACAGGATAGATAAAAAATTAAACAATCTTATTCCCGCCGATCCAAATAAGCCCTATGATATGAAAGATTTGATTCATTCGGTTATCGACGAAAATCATTTCTTTGAAATTATGCCTTATTATGCGGAAAATATTATCATTGGCTTTGCACGTATGGGCGGAAGACCAGTGGGCATAGTCGCTAACCAACCCGCTTATTTAGCAGGCGTTTTAGATATAAATGCTTCAACCAAAGCCGCCCGTTTTGTTCGTTTTTGCGATGCATTTAATATTCCTCTGGTGACTTTAGAAGATGTTCCCGGCTTTTTACCAGGAACAGCTCAAGAATTTGGAGGAATTATCAAACATGGCGCAAAATTGCTTTATGCCTTTGCCGAGGCAACCGTTCCAAAGATCACGCTTATCACAAGAAAAGCTTATGGCGGAGCTTATGATGTAATGTCGAGCAAGCATATTGGTGCAGATATTAATTTCGCCTATCCAACGGCAGAAATAGCCGTAATGGGACCTGCCGGTGCAGTAAACATCATCCACAGAGCAAAACTTGACGATCAAGAATTTATTGCAGAAGCCGTTGAAGATTACAAAAACAATTTTGCCAGTCCTTATAAAGCAGCCCAAATGGGTTATATCGATGAAATTATTTACCCGGAAGATACACGTAAAAAAATCATTCAAGCTTTAGAAATGACACAGAATAAAGCCAAAAACAATCCGGCAAAAAAACATGGAAATATTCCATTGTAAACGAATTCGGAATTGCTCAATCAAAAGCCTGATGCCAACTAACGCATTGGGCTTTTGCATTTCTATAAACATTTGTTTAAAACTTTGCTAGAAAAATAAAGCAAATAATGGGAAAATAACGAAAAAGATTTACTTTTGCAGACTAAAAATTGAACTAAAATGGTTAAGAAAAAGAATACCAAAGATGTTACAGAAGAACGCCTTGAGGCCGTTGAAGAAGCTTTAACGAGAACAGAGAGGATACTGGAAAAACATCAAAAGAACATTTTATCAGGCATTGCTATTATTATCATTATCGTTTTAGGATACTTTTCGTTTCAGAAATATTACCTCGAACCTAAAGAAAAAGATGCTTCTGAGCAAATGTGGATGGCCGAAAAATACTTCGGTATGGATAGCCTTCAATTGGCATTGAATGGCGATGGCAATTACTTGGGTTTTTTAGATATTATTGATGAATATGGCGTTACTAAATCGGCTAACCTGGCTAATTATTATGCCGGTATTTGTTATTTAAGACTTGGACAATTTGACGAAGCTATTGAATACCTTGGAAATTTTAGTTCAGACGATCAAGTTTTAGCACCTATGGCGCTTGGAGCTATTGGCGATGCATATATGGAGTTAGGCGAAACATCAAAAGCGGCCAGCAAATATTTGGCTGCTGCAAAAGAAAGAGACAATGCCTTTACGGCTCCTTTATTTTATCAAAAAGCAGCTTGGGCTTTCGAACTTGAAGAAGATTACAAAGAAGCACTTCGATTGCAAAACAAGTTAAAAACTGAGTTTCCTACAAGTGCCGAAGGTCGCGAGGCAGAAAAATACATTGCTTTACTTAAAGCAAAACTAAAATAAACGGTTTAATTTTACTGTTCTAAAATACCTGAGTTTCGATTCAGGTATTTTTTTTTGAATTTAGTTTACCTTTGAAAATAAAAAACACAAGTATGCGCATCGTTTTTATGGGGACTCCCGAATTTGCCGTAACCGCTTTACAAAAGCTCGTCGAGCATAATTATGAAATAGTTGGCGTTATTACGGCACCTGATCAACCTGCAGGTAGAGGCAAAAAAATCCGCATGTCGGCAGTAAAAGAATTCGCTTTAAAGCATCATTTAACCATTTTACAACCCACTAATCTCAAAGATCCTTTATTTATTGCAGAACTTCAAAAGCTAAAAGCGGATATTCAGGTTGTTGTGGCTTTTAGAATGCTGCCCGAAATTGTTTGGAATATGCCTCCTAAGGGCACTTTCAATTTGCATGCCTCACTCCTACCTCAATATCGCGGCGCAGCACCGATTAACCATGCGATAATGAATGGCGAAACGGAAACCGGTGTAAGCACCTTTTTTCTGGACAAAGAAATAGACACGGGCAAAATCATCCTTCAAAGCAAATGCACCATAAGCAAAAACGATAATGCGGGCAGCTTACACGACAAACTTATGCTGCTTGGCGCTGAACTTATTATCGATACACTGGTTGCTATAGAAACAAATAATTACAAAATCACCCCCCAAAATGAATTGCTGACGGCAAAACACAATTTAAAACCTGCTCCTAAAATATTTAAACAAGATTGTGCTTTAAATTGGGAACATCATACAGTCACCCTTTTAAACAAAATAAGAGGATTAAGTCCCTATCCGGCGGCTTACAGTCATCTGAAAACCGAAAATGCGGCTTATTATTTAAAAATATATGCGGCTTCAAAAGCGGAGAAGCGCTATCCGAATGCTAAAATCGGCAGTTTATTTACGGATACAAAAACCTATATCCATGTGGTAACGGGAGATGGAACCCTTTCTTTAGACGAAATTCAACTGGAAGGAAAAAAAAGAATGCAAATTGTAGATTTTCTCAGAGGTTTTAAATTAGAACCTAGTAGTTTCTTTACAAGCCTTATCTAGCCTGTATTACACGGAGTTTTCAACTTTTTGGCCGCTTTATTAACAAAAACCGGCCTTTTTCGCTAAAACCCTTGCTTTTCTTATATATTCAGTTATATTTGCAATAGTGAAAATCAAAATGTGTTAATTAAAATCTTTTAAAAATGAACAAAGCTGAATTAATTGAAGCCATGGCAAATGAATCTGGCTTAACAAAAGCTGATGCTAAAAAAGCATTAGACGCATTTATAAAATCAACTTCAGGCGCACTTAATGGTGGCGACCGCGTTGCATTAGTTGGATTTGGATCTTTCTCAGTAGCTACAAGATCTGCCAGAAAAGGTAGAAACCCTCAAACAGGTGCTGAAATTAAAATTGCTGCTAAAAAAGTTATCAAATTTAAGCCAGGCAACGAATTAGCTGATAGTGTAAAATAAGATCACTACGAAAAATTAAAAAAGCCTGATTCCGATTGCTATCACTTGGAAAAAGGCTTTTTTTTCGAACTTTTTTTAATCTTTTTCGTAATATACTCATTAATCAACAACCCAATACAATGAAAAAGCCGGAACCATCACCTGTCAAAGATTGGAGCTTAAAAAACATCATTGTTATCCTTTTTACCATTGAGCAATTGCTGATTATTTATATTATTGCCTCAAAAAAAGGCATTGCATTAATCGACTGGTTTAGTAATTTATTTAATTAATTCCAGCATATCCTTATCTATCCAAAACCGATAAGGCCTTTGGGCATCTTCGCCCGCATAATCAACTCCAATTCTTTTTCCTACAATTATTTTATCTCCCTGAATTATTTTTCCTTGATCTTCAATCCAAACGGCATCTCCGTTTTCTGTTTTTTGCAAAGGGATTCCCGACATTTTATAATCAAGACCAAGCAATTTACTTAATCGTCCGGGTCCAATGCCATCTTTATAGCGATTTACAACTCCCTTTTTCCTAAACGCTATCGTTTTTAATCCTTCCAACGGAAAAATCGATCGAATCAATACGGCTTCCGGAATTCCTTTGCTATTCGTTACGACATTAAACAAAGAATGCATACCGTAAATAAGATAAATATAAGCACAACCACCTTCGCGATACATCACTTCGGTTCGCCGGGTTCTCTTATCGCCAAAGGCATGCGAAGCTTTGTCAGTAATACCGGCATAGGCTTCTGTTTCTGTGATAATACCCGAGCAAACTTTATTATCAATTCTGGTAAAAAGGACTTTTCCAAGCAGTTGCCGGGCAATTGCTACAACATCTTTCTGAGTATAGAATTCAGCATTTAACTGCATAATCACGACTTGCTTGCGTTCCAATACAATCGATTCTGCTCATCTTCTCTTATTTTATCATTGTCGCGCAACCACGATACAGCTGCAAGCAAATTATCGATATCATCCCAATTGGCTTCGTTTAGCAATTCATCTACAGCTAAATGCTTTTTACTTAAAATAGGCTTCACTTGCTCAACCACATTGTCAAACTCCAATTTACTTAAGGCCGCTTTATTTCTTCGAATACAAACATCACATTTTCCACAACGCGCTCCAATATCGTCACCAAAATAAGCGAGTAGAAGCTGATTCCGGCATTTATTAGCCGATGTTGTATAATCGATCACCGAATTTATACGATTTTTAGCGACTGCCTTTCTGTTTTTATACACTTCAGGCGAAATTCGTAAATCGTTTAAGGGCAATCTTTCTTCTAAATAAGTCAGTTGTGGCTTTGTTTTTTCAGGTTGATATTCAAGAACTTCTAATTTATTTAATGATTCCAGCATCAAATGAACCTGTTTAGCTTCTGTATTAAAAGCTTTGGCTATCTGCGATAAACTGATGCGCACAAATCCATCGAACAATCCGCTGTACGTACGCAATAAAAATTTTATAAAAACATCGTATCTGCTATTGGCCACCTGAAATTTATACAAATCGTTGCCACTCATCCTTATTTTAATCGCAGTAGGCGAATGAACGCCTTCGTTTAAAATAATATAAGCTTGTCGCTCTAAAAATTTGAGCGCTGAATAAGCTATTTTCGATTGGAAATTGTAATGATTAGAAAAATCGATCAAATCAAAATCGTAGGTTTCTCCCTTTCCCGAACCAACAGCTAGGCGATAATAATTACCCAAGGCCTGATACACATTTTTTATCACGTCCAATGGCGGGTAACTAATTTCAAAATTAGTATGAAGCTCTTCTATATCTGCTTTTTCCCAAAGCAATACAGCAAAAGCTTTTTGCTGATCTCTTCCTGCCCTTCCGGCTTCCTGAAAATAAGCTTCCAAATTATCGGGCAAATCAAGATGAACCACGAAGCGAACATCCGGTTTATCAATGCCCATTCCAAATGCGTTTGTGGCGACCATTACCCGGACTTCACCGTTCATCCAATCCATTTGTCGACGGTCGCGTTCCGCGCTGTTTAAGCCCGCATGATAATGAGTGGCACTAATGCTATTCTTAACCAAAAAAGTGGCAATCTCGGCCGTATTTCGACGGCTACGGACATATACGATTCCACTTCCTTGTTGTTTGTTCATCATTCTTAAAAGCGTTCCTCTTTTATCTTCTTCGAAAGAAACAAAATAGACCAAGTTTGATCGATTAAAGGTTTGCCAAATGACATTGTGTTTTTTAAAATGCAACTTGTCTTGAATATCTTTGACTACATCTCTTGTAGCCGTGGCGGTTAGAGCCAATACAGGCACCTTTGGAAGATACGGCCTAAGTTCGCTGATATTCAAATAAGAAGGTCGGAAATCGTAGCCCCACTGCGAAATACAATGGGCTTCATCTACGGCAATCAAGTTAATTTTTAGTTGTGGAATACGGTTGATAAAATTTGGACTGGATAAGCGTTCGGGCGATAGATAAAGAAATTTTGCTGTTCCATGCGTACACTGATTCCATGCCACTTCGGTTTCGTGGGCATTCATTCCTGAATAGATGGCAATGGCTTCTATCTTTCGTTTTTTTAGATTCGCTACCTGATCTTTCATCAAAGCGATGAGTGGAGTAATAACCAAGCATAATCCTTCCATTTTCAAAGCAGGAATTTGGTAAGTAATGGATTTACCACCTCCTGTTGGAAGCAAGGCCAATGTATCTTTTCCATCTAAAACTGATTGGATAATCTCCTCTTGTTTCGGTCGAAAATTACTATAACCCCAGTATTGTATAAGCAATTGCTTGATATCCATTTGCCAAGTATTAGGTGCTAAGTGACTAATTTACGCATTCTTTTAATTTATTGCAAGTTCAGTTTTGTTTGCATTTGCTTTACTTCGCGCCTAAGCGAATCGAGACTTTGTGCGATATCTTGACGCATTTCATTGGCTTCCGGCATTTCGGAGCTGATATAATTTACAAAACGCCAAACTTCTCTAACCTCAGACACATTCAAATCGTAAGGATCGTAAAGACTATTTAAAGAATGCAAGCGAAACTTATTTTCGTTTTTAATTCTGTTTTCGATCACTTTAAAAACAATGCCATCGTCTAAGGTGAGAATTATGTAAGCCCCTTTATCTTTAATGCTGTTCCAGTTTTGCACATATTCGCCGGTAACATAGGCGCCATCGGGAATAGGCAACATCGAATCGCCACTTATTTGAAAGCTTCGGTACTTTTTTTGTTTCGATAAAAAAGGCAAACGAAAAGTAGGAAGTACTTTGATGTATTCCGGATCGGCAAACCCGCTAGTATATCCGGCTTTGGCTTTCTCCATAACCAGTTCTATATTTTCCTCATTATCAGATCCAACCGTGGTGGTAAGCACACGCAACTTGCTGCCTTTTATAAAAACATCGTAGCCGCGTTCCAACTGGTTCATCTGACTTTCGGTCAGTTTGGTCAGATCTACTTTTATCAAAGTATCTATCGACACATTAAAATATTCCGAAAAAGCCACCAATACTTGAATGCTGGGGTGAGCGACTTCGTTTTCATAACCGCTTAAAGTAGATCGCTTCATGGCTAAACTTTGAGCGACTTCATCTTGTGTAAAACGCTTGCGATTGCGAAGCAGTTTTATGTTTTGACTGAATACTGACATTGTTTTTGTTTTTTTTCCTTCCATTGTGTTAAAAAATTTACCACAAAGACACTAAGCCACAGAGAATATCTTTTCGATTAGGTTCTTGATTCTACATCTAATACATCATTTACTTCGTGTCTTCGTGGCTCTGTGGTGAAACAAAAAATAAGCACTAGGCGTAATAATCACTTCATAAAACAACAGGAAGTTCATCATATTATTTGCTTTTCATTTTCTAAAATGATTATATTGTAATCGTAATTTTGATTATATATTAATCAAAGATACATCATTTTTTTTAATGATTGCAAATTTATGTTCAACAATACAAAAGACCGCACCATTGTTCACCTCGACCTAGACAGTTTTTTTGTTTCGGCCGAGCGTTTGATAAACAGCAAACTGATTGGTTTACCTGTAATTATTGGTGGTTCTTCCGATCGTGGCGTGGTGGCCAGTTGCAGCTACGAAGCGCGTAAGTTTGGGATTCATTCGGCTATGCCGATGAAATTAGCGAAGCGATTATGCAGTCAAGCGGTAGTAGTGCGCGGCGATATGGAACTCTACAGCAAATATTCGCGTTTGGTCACCGATATTATTGCCGAAAGCGCTCCCGTTTACGAAAAAGCAAGCATCGACGAGCATTACCTCGACATCAGCGGCATGGATCGTTTTTTTGGTAGTTTGAAATGGACGCAAGAATTGCGACAACGGATTATAAAAGAAAGCGGATTGCCTATCTCCTTCGGACTTTCGGTAAACAAAACTGTAGCTAAAATAGCCACCGGAGAAGCTAAGCCCAATGGCGAACTGCAAATTCCTTTCGATAGTGTACAGCCATTTTTATCGCCTTTATCCATTCGAAAAATTCCGATGATTGGTCAACAAACCTTTCACTTGCTTCGTTCGATGGGGGTTTCCAATATCGAAACACTCAGTCGCATTCCGCCCGAAATGATTGAACAGCTTTTGGGCAAAAACGGATTGGTCATCTGGAAAAAAGCAAACGGCATCGATAACAGTCCGGTACAAAGCTATTCCGAGCAAAAAAGCATCAGCAGCGAACGTACGTTTGAGAAAGACAGCACCGATATTAAAAAAATGCGCGCTATTCTAATTGCGATGGTGGGAAAACTGACTTTTCAATTGCGTAAACAACAAAGATTATGTGGTGTAATTAGTGTAAAAATACGCTATTCGAATTTTGATACACACAGCTTACAGCAACGTATTCCTTATACTTCTTTGGATCATGTGTTAATTAAAGCGGCTACGGAGCTTTTTGACAAACTTTATCAACGCCGTATGCTTATTCGTTTGGTTGGTGTAAGATTTAGTCACCTTATTCAGGGACAACAACAACTCAATCTTTTTGATGATATCCCGGAACGCATCGATTTGTATCAAGCGATGGATAAAATCCGTTTGCGCTTTGGAAAGGACAGCATTTATAGAGCTATCAGCGTAAAAACACCGGAAGAAAAAGCGAAGATTGAGGAAAAGAAAAAGGAGTCTGTCTAAAAAGTCCTTTTGCTAAAGGCATTCCTATGGAAAATTATCTTCCTAATACTCTATATATCAAAAAAATAAAAACTTTATAATAAATAATTGGATTTTTTGGGTAACGTTTTAGCCAAATAAACCATTAATATAGTGAAACTTCAAACAAAAAAACCGCCTATGAAATAAGTAAAAATAAAAATTGAGAAAACGATCAAACCGTAATCTTTCTCGCAGAAAAGAAAAAATTAACGATTTAAAAACAAAAAATTATCCAATGAAAAAAATACTAAAACTGGGAATTCTCTCTCTCTCTCTCTTAACAGGTTGTCAGGACAGAAATAATGATAATGAAATATATTCCCTATCAAAAACAGAGCTCCGCTTTCTTAATCAAGACAATATAAACAATTTAAAAGCCGAAAATTACGATAGCAAACAAGCGTTTATCGATAAAATCACAACTGACCTTGAAAGGCAAAATAAAAAGAAACCATTCATAAAAAATTTTGTTAAAAAGTATGGTTTTCCCGATTGGGAAATGGTACGCTGGTTTGAAAGTAATGATGAAATAGTTGCTCAAATTCCCATATTCATTGATGATGGTAATGAAACACAAGCGGTTATACTAGCTGTAGAATACAATAACAAGCTAAAATTTAGACTTATTGTACGCGATAAATTTGAAAAAAACAAAAAGAACAAGAAACCCAAACCAACTGTACAAAAAATAAAGGATTTATTTATTATCTTCGATTTTTGGAAATATGGAGAAAGTAGCTATTTGTACGAAGGCCAGATTGTAAGTGAGTATGATTCATCGACTCATTTAAAAAGCACTTCAGAGTGGGGTGAAGCCTGCTATCTTATACAAGCGGTATTCGTAAATGGAGAATTGATAGATGCAAGGTGGGATTGTGAAACATATTATATATGGGATGTTGAAATGGCTGATCCGGATGAGGGTGGTGGAGATACCAGTATTTGGTATGAAGAGAGTGCAGGAACGCCATCTCTTCCCCCAGTAGTAATTATAGATACTACATTTAGTAATACAGTTGCAAATTGTGTTAAGATTAAACTTGAAAATTAGACCCTATGAAAATTTTAGTTTACACACTTTTCAGGATACTACCATAAAAATGAAAAAACTTCTATTTATAATCTTATTTCTCTCACTTGCTCAATTTGCAATTTGTCAAATAAAACCTCTTCATACGGATACTATTGTTTGTATTGTAGATACCACTAATTGCTTTACAAACTATAAAGAAAATCCTTTTGAAAAAAACCCGAATTTTCATTGGCTTATAAGCATTAAGGGGCATTATTACGAGCATAAATCTCTTGAAGATGCTGATTTTGCTTCCATTGTTTTTAGTGCCGATTTTAGAAACTCGTCTGTTTGCAAAGATTCTTTAATAATTTCAGTCCCAATTTGTAAATTAGAAGAGCGGTTTACAGTTATAACTGACATCTGGCTAAATGAACAAAAATCTTTATATTCAATGCAAAGGCTAGTGGGATTTGCACCTTGGATTAATTATAATTTTGTAATTTTTAAAAACAATATTGAATCCAGTACAGATGGAAAAGTTGTTATGCACCGCGTATTGGTTGGTTATTCTGAAATTCAAGATTAATGCTAATTCTATTCAGGGCTTCGCTTGAGTGAAGCCCTGAATAAAACTAATAAAAACTTATCTCCCTCAAAAACATAGCATAAACCAATAATGCAATCCATGGTTATATAGAAACATTCTAAATTTTAAATGATTCATAGAAATTCATTGACAAGCGCTTAAACTTCAAACTTAAAACAGTTTTGAAAGCTAGTTTTGCTTCACAAAATAAAAACTTGATGAACAAATTACTATTCCTTTCATTTCTTTTTTTAAGTACTCTTTCTTTAGCTCAAACAAAATCCACTTACACAATCGTGGATAAACAAAATGGCGATGCTATCCCTTTTGCCAATATTTGCATACAAAAAGTTGATGGAGACACAACAAACTTCACGATTAGTAACGAAAATGGAGAATTTGAACTTTCAGGATCAGAAAATGTTGAGCTAACAATCTCCTATATAGGCTATAAAACGTATCAGAAAATAATCAATCCAACAACATCAAAAAAGATTGAACTGGAGCCGGATGTATTTTCTTTGGAACAAATTGTGGTTACGGGCCAAAGCACGCCTATGCTTCGCGATAGCTCCATCTACGCTATCAAAGTCTTCGATTCCAAACTCATTCAGCAAAGAGGCGCTACAAACCTTGCAGAAGTTTTAAAAGCACAGCCCTCCATCAAAATAAAACAAAGTGGATCTTTTGGTTCGAATATTAGCATACTCGGACTCGGTGGCGAAAATGTAAAAATAATGATTGACGGAGTTCCTATTCTTGGTCGATTGGACGGCAACCTCGACTTAAGTCAGATTACTATGGAGAATGTCGATCATATCGAAGTGGTTGAAGGACCTATGTCGGTAGTATACGGAAGCAATGCTTTGGCAGGAACTGTAAATATCATCACAAAAAACAACAAATGGAATAAGGCTGAGCTCATTGCAAGCACTTATACCGAAAGTCCCGGAACATTCAATGCCAATCTATACGGTTCTTTAAAGCAAGCCAATTCTATTTTTACCGTTTCCGGAGCAAGAAACTATTTTGCAGGAACTTCCTTCGAAGACACACGGCTATCAAAATGGCGTGGAAGCGAGCAGTATATTGGCGAAATGCGCTATGCTTATCAAGCCAAAAAGGCCAATTATCGTTTAAATGCAAAATACTTTAATGAATTTATGAAGGATAAAGGAGCAATAAATGGAATAGGCACTCCAAATCCTTATGCCTTTGATATTAATTATTCAACCGATCGCTACAGCTTGAATGGTTTTTTAGATTATGAGCATACAAAAACGATGCAAACGAATATCCAATCCTCTATCTCCTACTACAATCGCGTAATGCGCACCGTAAGAAAAGATATGACGAATTTAAATGAAGTTGAAGCGGATAGTGATACCACTGCATTTGTAAATTTTATGACGAGAGCAACTTTTAATCACAAAATCAATTCTCAAATTTCGTATCAAACCGGAATCGATTTAAATACAGAATCGGGAACAGCCAAGCGCATTACTAATGGCACCCAAAATATCGGCGACTATGCGCTATTCATTACCGGAAAGCATGAGTTCTGGAAAGGATTTATCGTGCAACCCGGAATACGTTATGCTTACAATACAAAGTTCACATCTCCCCTATTGTATTCCGCTAATTTCAAGATCAATCTAATTAAGAACCTGCAACTTAGAGCTTCTTATGCCAAGGGTTTTAGAGCACCATCGCTTAAAGAAATGTATCTCGATTTTTCGCATGCCGGTTATGATATCAAAGGAAATGAAGACTTACGACCCGAATATTCTCATTCATTAAATGGCTCTTTGATCTACACTTATAAAAACGACGATCAACTTTTAATTAAAACAGAATTGAAAGGCTACTACAATAACATTAAAGATAAAATCGATTTTGCACTTGTTAGTCAAAACGGAACCACCCAAACTTGGGCGAATATCAACAAAGGAAAGGTAAAAACAATAGGATGGATAGCTGATATTAGTGTTGATATTTCGAATCGCTGGAGTTTTAATAGCAACTTTACACGATCGGGAATTTCGAGTTTACTCTATGAGGAAGACAACGTGCAAACCACCTATTTTTATACCAATAATTTCTTGAGTTCATTGACCTATAAATTGCCAAAATACGATTTCACGACACGCATAGAATACGCGTATAAGGGCAAAGAATCCATCGACTTTCTGGAAGAAAATAACCTCTCGCAGTTTTATATCGAATCGTATAACGACCTGAATATCACGCTAACAAAATCGTTTTGGGAAAGAAAACTCAATGTTAGCATAGGCGCTAAAAATTTATTCGACAATCAAGACATTGCCATCGTAGAATTGCTGCAAGAGGGAGGATCAGCCATTTCGGATCAAACCCAATTATTAAGTTGGGGAAGAAGTTATTTTATTAAAATCATTTTAACATTAAATAAACATCAATAAACAATTAAAAGAAAAATAGATTATGAGAAAATTTGTATTATTCCTAGCCATCGCAAGTATTGGATTGCAATCTTGCTCAAAAGAAGATACTGTAGCACCAAAAGACTACACGACGTACACAGTAGAAGCCAATATGAATGATGCTTCGGGTAAATTAATCCCAAAGCTTGATCCAGCTACTCGTCAGCCAATGACTGATGGCGACGGAAATGTTATCATGGAAAATCAATACTTCTATTCGGTACAGTATTTATTTAACCTGAACAATGACGATTTAGTGGGTGTTGTAAACAGCAGTGCTGATTATGAAAATTTTGTGCTTCCTGTAAATCCGGCAAGTGAATTGGTCGAAAAAACCACGGCGGATGGCGATTGGCAAATTGCGCTAACGCAATACACTACTGAAATCCCTTACGAATCAGAGGGGCAAACGATGTATATGGAATACCCAACTGTTGGCACTTTAATCAATACGCAAGCCAATATTACAGTGGCTCATATCGAAGATACCAATTTCGAAACGGTTAGTTTGGCCGATGCTAAAACGGCTACTTACAATTCAAATGTTGATGCCATTGGCTACGAATGGAAAGTTTATAACCGTTCAACAAATACCTATAATATTGTCGAAAACAATTATTTTCTCGTAAAGATTTCCGAGGATGAAATTTTCAAATTAAGATTCCTCGATTATTACAATACACAAGCAGAAACCGGACATATTACTTTTCAGTTTCAATTGTTGCAATAATACTTTTTAAATGGTGTGTTAATTAGTCAGGGTTTCACTTGGAGTGAA
>JBFHQD010000027.1:0-20464 GCA_041592395.1 Bacteroidales bacterium
AAGTGTCGGCTACCCTATTGAATCTCGAATTTGAAGGATTGGTAAGATGCTTACCCGGAAAAGTATTTAAACTGATTTAGGAAAGATAAAATTAAAATTAAATATCACTTATTCAGGAATGCCTTTGCCACAAATGCATGAATAAAAATTAAATATCACTTATTCGGGAATGCCTTTGCCACAAATGCACGAATAAAAATTGAATATCACTTATTCGGGAATGCCTTTGCCACAAATGCACGAATAAAAAATAAATATCACTTATTCGGGAATACCTTTGCCACAAATGCACGAATAAAAATTAAATATCACTTATTCGGGGATTCTGCCATAGGCATTCCTAAGGAAGTGGCTCAATAAAATTGCAGAACTTGTTCTAGACTATATCTATTTCCACGCCTTTACTATCAACCCCGTTCCTGTTTTATGTTTTAATTTGATATCTAAATAATTTAATATCAGCGCAAAAGGGAAAGTGATTAAATAATAAAAAGGCAAGATAACGAAGAATATTTTCGATACATTCAAGAGTAAAATGGGATATTTCATCGAGATTTTCCACGAAATTTTCCCCGGCCAACCATAAGAATAATGCGCTTCTGATTTCGAAAATCCGGCTTCCTTAAGCTTGTTTTTAATTTCCGGAATACCATAACCATCGCGCACATGTTCGTCGATAAAAGAAGCGCCTTCGTGATGATCGTGATCGTGAACATCAGAGCCCCCCTGATCTGATGGTGTGGAGATTAACAACATAGCTCCTTTTTTCATACTGGCGTAAAAGTTTTTAAAAACCAATACGTCTTCTTCAATATGTTCCATCACATCCACAGAGAGAATAAAATCGTAGCTTTCTTTTTCAGTCAATTGCGTTAAATCAGCCACCGCAAAAGAAGCGTTTTTTTGCTTTATTTTTTCGAAAAAGCGATTGCAATCCGTTACTTGCTCTTCTTTAACATCAACGCCCTTAATCGTAAAACTAGCATTTCGCTTGGCCATAAAATAGGCGTATTGGCCAAAACCCATGCCCGCATCTAAAATGCTTGCTGATTTCTTGTCTTTTGCCCATTGTTTGAAGGCGCGTTTTACATGCCAAGTGCGTAAAAGCAAAACATTAAGCAAGCTGTAAAATAACTTTCTAAGTGAGGGAGAAGCATTAAAAAAACTACCCAAACTGCGTTTGATAGGATCGTATTGCATAATGGCGTTTTATTCGTTCTTAAGGATGCGTTCAATATTTTCTAAATAATCGAGCGAGTCGTCCTCGAAAAAACGAAGTGTAGGAATAATACGTAGTTGATTTCGAACACGTTGTGCCAAAACAAAACGTATTTCTTTGCTGTGCTTATTCAAATTCGCTATCACTTTTTCGTGATCATCCGCTGCAAGCAAACTAACATAGGTTTTTGCTAGCGAAAGGTCGGATGTAACAGTAACCTTGGTAACCGTAAGCATAGCTCCCAATCCCAGGTTATTCATGTCTTTTTGTAAGATATCGCCTAAATCCTTTTGCAAGAGGCGACTAATTTTTTGTTGGCGTTGACTTTCCATACGGCAAAAATACAAAATTATAAGTGTTGACAAGCTACAATAGTTATTCGCATTTCGTAATTTTTTAGCGGTGATTTAATTTAATTATCGACCATAGGACGATAGCCAAAGCCAACGCCTAAATATTTATATTTGCACTTTAATACAAATACACTATGAAAATCGCCATTGCACAACTGAACTACCATATTGGTAATTTTGAAAGTAACCAAAATAAAATGATTTCGGCTCTATCCGAAGCCAAAAAACAAGGCGCCGACTTGGTTGTTTTTGCTGAGCTTGCTATATCGGGATATCCGCCTCGCGATTTTTTGGAGTTTGACGATTTTATTGAACGTTGTTGGGAAGCAACAGATGAAGTGGCTAAAGCTTGTGTGGGTATTGCTGCCGTTGTTGGAATGCCCACTAAAAATTTAAATTCAACAGGAAAACGTTTGTTCAATTCGGCTGCTTTTTTGAATGAGGGAAGAATTCAGGATATCATTCATAAGAGCCTTTTGCCTACTTACGATATTTTTGATGAGTACCGCTATTTTGAGCCCAACATCGAATTTCATTGTGTAGATTATAAAGGAAAGAGATTGGCCATTACCGTTTGTGAAGATATCTGGAATTTGGGAGTAGAAGATTTGTATCGCCTAAAGCCGATGGATGAACTGATAAACGAAAATCCGGACCTTATGATCAATATTGCCGCTTCGCCTTTTCATTACGAACAAGCTGAGCGACGGAAAAAAATAATGAAAGCCAATGTAGAAAAATACCATCTTCCTTTGTTTTATGCCAATCATGTGGGAGCGCAAACGGAGTTATTGTTTGATGGCGGCTCCTTGGCTTTTGATAAACGAGGAAATATGGTTGGTGAATTGAGCTATTTTGAAGAAGATTTGCAAGTGTTTGATATGGATAATCTTCCAAAAGAAATCAAGCAAAAAGATGACCCCAAAAAGATAGCCTTAATTCACGATGCTTTGGTGATGGGCGTAAAGAATTATTTCCAAAAATTAGGTTTTAAAAAGGCCGTTTTAGGATTGTCGGGAGGTATCGATTCGGCGGTTGTTATGGCATTGGCTTCCGAGGCTTTGGGAGCAGAAAATGTACATGCCATTTTATTGCCTTCTCAATTTTCTTCCGATCATTCTATTAAAGATGCCGAAGATTTAGCCAAGAATTTGGGTTCTCCTTACGAGATTATTCCCATCAAATCTATTTTCGAGAGTTTTGAAAAAGAATTAAAACCGCATTTTAAAGATTTGCCTTTCAATATCGCCGAAGAAAATATTCAAGCCCGTGCACGTGGTGTATTATTAATGGCTTTGTCAAATAAATTTGGTTATATCTTACTGAATACGAGCAATAAAAGCGAGTCGGCGGTGGGTTACGGAACGCTTTATGGTGATATGAATGGCGGACTTTCTGTTTTGGGCGATGTATATAAAGTGGATGTTTTTGAGTTGGCACGTTATATCAATCGGAATAAGGAGATAATTCCTTGGAATACAATTAACAAAGCACCATCGGCCGAATTACGTCCCGATCAAAAAGATTCTGATTCTTTGCCTGATTATGAGATTTTAGATGCTATTTTGTTTCAATACATCGAAAAGCGAAAAGGACCAAAAGAAATTGTGGCCATGGGTTTTGATGAAACATTGGTCAATCGTGTTTTGAAATTGGTCAATACGAATGAGTACAAACGCTACCAAACACCGCCAATTCTTCGTGTTTCTACAAAAGCATTTGGTATGGGTCGTAGAATGCCGATAGTGGCGAAGTATTTGAGTTAAATTATAGTGCTACGATGGCTTCAAGTCATCGTAGCACTAATAACCTAAAACTCCGAAGTAAAGTGGAATTTAATCTCTTTATACTTGTCCATCGCCAAATCCAAAGCATATTTACTTTCGGCAAGAAAAACCAATCGCCCTTCTTTATCAACCGCTAAACTGCCTGATTTTCGGGTAATAAAATCATCCAATTGCTCTTGATTTTTGCTGGTTATCCATGCTGTTTTATAAAGCGTAATGGGTTCGTAGCGACATTTTGCGCCGTATTCGTGTAAAAGTCGGTATTCGATAACTTCAAATTGCAAAGCGCCCACCGTTCCTATAATTTTTCGCGTGGAGGTTTTTCCTACAAAAAGTTGCGCAACACCTTCGTCCATCAACTGATCAATGCCTTTAGCCAATTGTTTCGATTTCATGGGGTCGGCATTCTCGATGTATTTAAAAAGCTCGGGCGAAAAGCTTGGGATTCCTTTAAAATGAAGTATTTCACCTTCGGTAATGCTATCTCCAATTTTAAAATTTCCCGTATCATGCAAACCCACAATATCTCCGGGATAAACTTCGTCAACGATGGATTTTTTTTGCGCCATAAAAGCTGTTGGACTCGAGAAGCGTATCTTTTTGTTGCTTCTAACGTGATGATAAAAAACATTCCGTTTGAAAATCCCGGAAGTCACGCGAACAAAAGCGATGCGATCGCGGTGATTGGGATCGAGATTGGCATGAATTTTAAAAACAAAACCGGTAAAAGCTTCTTCGTTGGGTTTTATTAGGCGTTCTTCCGTTTGGTAAGGAAGCGGATTTGGAGCAATCTCTATAAAGCAATTGAGCAATTCCATCACCCCAAAATTATTGAGTGCGCTACCAAAGAAAACCGGACTGATATTGCCCTTAAGGTAGGTCTGATTATCGAATTTAGGATAAACTTCGGTAAGCAATTCCAATTCTTCGCGAAGAATATCCGCATCTTTTGTGCCCACCATTTCATCTAAAATCGGGTCGGAAGTATCGCTAATTTCGACATATTCTTCGATGGTTTGTTTGGCAGGAGTAAAGAGATTTAGTTTTTGTTCGAAAATACTGTAAACCCCTTTAAACTCAGGTCCCATATTGATAGGCCAACTTAGGGGCGTAACATTGATATGCAGTTTTTTTTCTATCTCATCCAACAATTCAAAACCATCTTTTCCGTGGCGGTCGAGTTTGTTTATAAAAACAATGATGGGAATATTGCGCATCCGACAAACTTCAACCAATTTCTCGGTTTGAGGTTCAACGCCTTTGGCCACGTCGATAACCACAATTACACTGTCGGCGGCCGTTAGTGTACGGTAGGTGTCCTCCTGGAAATCTTTATGTCCGGGTGTGTCTAAAATATTGATTTTGTAATCTTTGTATTCGAAACCCATTACCGAAGTGGCCACCGAGATTCCTCTTTGCTTCTCAATTTCCATAAAATCGGAAGTGGCTGTTTTTTTTATCTTATTCGATTTTACAGCTCCCGCAATTTGAATAGCTCCACCATAGAGCAAAAGCTTTTCGGTGAGTGTGGTTTTTCCCGCATCGGGGTGACTAATAATAGCAAAGGTTCGTCGGCGTTGTATTTCTTCTTCTAATCTCATTCAACTGAAAAATTTGGAGCGGCAAAGATAATAAAGATTTGTTGTACAACTAATCGAATGATTGCAAGTGCAGGGCAAACTCAAATTAATTAAAAAGCCACTTCCAAAGGAATGCCTTTGGCAAAATGCCTGAATAGATATTTTTATTTCATAAAACTCGAATTTCGTGCGTAAGAAAACCGGAAAGGTTTTTAGGAATCCGTGTTTTTTTTCAATACGCAATTAATAGAGCGTGTAAATTCGTGTATTAGTGGCAAAATATTCACATAAATAAAATTACGAGTTTGCCCTGTTGCAAGTGTTTTTTTAATGGTTGAACATTATTTTTTCGTCGATTAAGCAATTAAGCTTAAATTCGTTGCTTATCAATAAAAAACCGATGAAAACAAAACGAACGCTACTTTTCTCCATTCCCTATTTCCTTGTTGGCAGTGCAGTTATAGCCGTAAAAATGTTGAACTTTCCTGAATATGAGAATTATTTAAAGCCTTTTTTACTGCTGATATTAATGGGTTGGTTTGTTACAGATCAAGTTATCAATCGAATTTCGATACATTGGTTGTTTGTGCTTGCTCTCTTTTTCTCCCTGCTCGGCGATGTTTTTTTGATGCCGCTATTCGATCAATTTATTTTCGGACTGGCATTTTTCCTGCTTTCTCACGTATTTTATATTGTGGTATTTGTAAAAGGAAACAGTCAAGTCTTTTTTCCGACACTTAAAAAAGGAAAACTCTTTCTGTTTCAAATGCTATCTTTCTATCTGGCTTTGCTCTTTATTTTGATGTATAAAATAGTGGAAACAGAAAGTTTAATCCTGCTGATTGCGATTCCGGTTTATGCCACTGTTTTGTTGATTATGGTCTTATCGACTTATGTTTTTTCAAAAGTGCATTTTTATAATTACGGTCGATATGTTTTACTTGGTGGTATCTTCTTTTTTATTTCCGATAGTATTTTAGCGATCAATAAATTTGTGGTAACTGTTGATTATTCGCCCATCTGGGTAATGGGAAGCTATACTTTAGCACAGTGGTTTTTAGTTTATGGATTCCTGAATGCGCGAAAAGTGAAGTAAGCTTTCTAAACAAATCAACGTTAAAAAAAAGTTGTAAGATATCGGCGAAGCGTTTCTAAGTCTATTATTTTTGTAATAGAGATAAGTGTATGAAAATTCCAAAACTTTTAAATAAATACTGGATTTCTGTTTTAGTTTTGTTTGTGCTGTTGGCCTTTGTCGATCAATATAATTTTAGAGCGCATTATAAACTTATGAAAGAGTTGCGCGATTTAAAAAATCAAAAGGCGTTTTTCTTGGAAGAGATAGAGCAAGACAGTACAGCGTTTAATAATTTATTTGAAAGTGATGATAACCTGGAAAAGTTCGCTCGCGAAAAATACAAAATGAAAAAACCTAACGAAGATATTTTTCTTATTATTGAAGAAGATTAATCATTTCGTTATTTCGAATGAGTAAGGAATCCGCTGAATTAATGTGCTCATTGTGATCGTGTTCTAATTTTTGTATCTTTGATAAAAACAGCGTTATGAGAAAAAGATTGAACTTTCTAATTTCTATACCCTATTTTCTTTTTACTATCCTCGTTATTATTTCAAGAATCCTTAAAATTCCGGAGTTAGAAAATTTCTTTCGGCCCACATTGATGTTACTCTTGATTTTATGGTATGGCTTTGGCAGTTCATTGCAAAAAAGTAAAATCAATTGGTTTTTTATACTGGCTTTGCTCTTTGCTTTATTGGGCGATATATTTAGAATGCCTTTGTTTGATAATTTTATATTGGGATTGGTTTTTTTCCTTTTTTCACATTTCGTGTTCAGTCTTCTTTTTTTGTGGGAAAGTCGAGGTCATATTAGCAGAAATATCCGAGACAGCTGGCTGTTCTTGCTTATTGTCTTTTTAATTTTGGCAAGTGTTCTGATCAGTTTATTACCACCGTTAATTATAAATAATCAAGCTGTATTTTTAGTTGCACTACCCGCCTTAATTCTTGCGCTCTATCTACTGGTTATGTCAACCAATGTTTATTCGAGTGTAAACAATACGATTTTTGGGCGTTATGTAATGCTTGGCGGTTTGTTTTTTATTTTTTCGGATAGTGTATTATCCATTAACCGCTTTTCTATCGATGTTCGTTTGTCGTCGGTATGGGTGCTTAGCAGTTACGTTATTGCACAATGGTTTATAGTGTATGGATATATGAATTCGAAAAGAAGAGCGGAGTTGGAATAAATCCTGGATAGCATTCGTTTTACTGTTTTTTATTTAGCGGAAGCTCAATACCAAAGTGATTTTTTACATCTTCCCTTTTCAACATAAAGGCGAAAAATAAGCCTAATATTCCTAATCCCGCAAACATTAAAATAACGGGTGTATAATTAAGAATCAGCGGATTGCCCGGATTTGTTTTGTCTAACAAGATTCCTGCCAGTAAAGGGAAGCCCCACAAACCTAGATTTTGAATGGAATACATCAATCCATAAGCTGTTCCAATTTGTTTTTCTTTAACCAAGCGAACCATGCTGGGCCACATTGCAGCAGGAACCAATGAAAAAGCAATGCCCAAGAAGAGCAATGGAATAATGGGTGTTAGCGTTGTAAAAGCAAAAATTAAATGGACGGAAACAAGTGTTAAAGCACCAAAAATCATCGCGGTAGCACTTTTCCCATAACGATCGATTAGAAAACCAAACAAAGGCGTAAATAGCATGGTGCCCAGTGGCAACCACGAAGTAATATTTCCGCTTTCCACCGCACTCAAACCAAATTTATCGGCAAAAAAGTCGGGGGCATAAGCCATAAAAGGAAAAACAGCCGAATAAAAAGTAACGCAAAGCAAGGCGATATAAATATAGGCACGATTGCTAATGATACTCACAAAGTCCTTGAAAGAAAATTCACTAGCCGAGCTTGATGCTTTCTGACTAAAGCCCGTTTGCTTATCTAGTTTAGCATCTAACAACATATAAACCATAAAGGCTAAAAGGCCGCTTAAAACCAAAACAGCCGCAAACCAAATGGCGGTAGTTAAATGTGTTCCTTCATCAGCCAAAGCCGGCGATATTCGTAAAGCCGCAAAAGTGCCCAAGCGGCCAAACCCGACTTTTAAGCCAAAGGCCAAAGCCAAATCTTTTCCTTTAAACCATTTAACCAAGATTTTGCTTACTACAACAATGCTGGTTTCTGCCCCTAAACCAAAGAAAAATCGACCCAAAAGCATCATTTTTAATTCGGGAGAATAGGAGGGCCAAAAGCCCTTCATAAAGGCATGGCCAAAACCCCCTGCACCATAATACGCAGAAGCTCCGTAGGCGGTTAATAAAGCGCCGAAAGCCATAAAGAAAACAAAACCAAAACCGGTTCGACGGATTCCGAATTTATCGAGGATCATTCCACCGAAAACAGCCATTAATAAAAAAGTATTCGGAATGGAATAGAAGGAAACAAACAGGCCGTAATCGGTATTTGTAAAATCAAATTCTGCTTTTAGCAAGTCTTTTAAAGTCGAAAAGGCATCGTAAAAATAGTAATTGACTGATAAAATAAATCCGACAAGTATGAGTACACTCCAACGAACCCAAGCCGATTCGTTCATAGCTTTCTTAAAAGTTTCCATTGCTAAAATTTTGAAGGCTAAAATAAGATTTTATGTTTAGTTTAAACATAAAAAAACCGGCAACGGGGTTGTCGGTTGGTTTGTGTTCTGAGGGTTCGCTTTTATTTTTTCATTTTGGCACTCATCATAAAATAATAAACAAGGAAGCCAAGAGCCACAGAAACAAAGAAAATTCCAAAAGGCATCGTGCTGTTATAGTCAGAAAAAACGGGATTTACATTTTTTACTAATTCAATAATAATCAATCCAATACCACCAAAAAAAGTGACTAATCCCCATTTTAGGGCAGGGTATTGATCGAAATTTTGTTTGCGTTCTGCCTCCACAATTTCGGCCGATTGGTCTAGTATTCCCGCTTTATCAAAATGGCCCGATTTAATAATCCTGGATTTTAAAAAATGGGAGGATAAAATTTTTACAAATGTGATGATAGCAAAGAAAACTACCGCTACTGTCATTACTTCTCCTAATTGCATAATATCTGTTTTTAATGATTGATTTTGCCTAATAGACGGATGGCTTTTTTAAAAGGTTGCAAAAAAACGGTTTTATTTGCAACAATTCTTTTCTTATCTTGTCTAATGAAGCAAATACGATGGAAGAAAATCAGCTGATAGCGCAAATCATTGGGGGCAATACGAATGCCTTTCGGTTTCTGGTAAAGAAATACGAACGTCTGGTCTTTCATATTGCCGGTCGTTTGCTCGATCAACAAGCTGATATAGAAGATGTTTGTCAGGATGTATTTGTAAAAGTGCATAAAAAATTGCCCGAATTCAGAAAAGAGTCTAAATTATCGACGTGGATAGGAACCATTGCCTATCGTGAAGCTATCGATTTTTTAAAGAAGAATAAAAGACCTTTTCAGGAATTGGAAAACGTGAATTTAACAGATGCACCTATGTTAGTCGATGCGAATCATCCTGAAACTATTCAAACAAAGGCGGAGCGTGTGGCTTTAATTAGAAGCTTGATCGTGGATTTGCCACCCCTTTATCGAACAATATTATCGCTCTATCATATTGAAGAGCTGAGTTATAAAGAAATAGAAAAAATTACCGAAATGCCCGAAGGTACTTTAAAGAGTTATTTGCATCGGGCACGTCAATTATTAAAAAGTCAGTTATTAAAACACCCGACTTTTGTGGAGGAATGGCTATGAAAAAGAATCACGACAATTTTTATTTTAATGATGACCTCGAAGAACAATTCTTAGATGATTTGATAAAAGAAGCCATGCGAGGCGATTTTGATGTGGATATTCCCGAGGGTTTTGCCGATCGAATGGAGAAAAAAGCACAACAAATCAATCGCTATCGCTATTGGAAAGAGGAATTTTTAAAACATCTTTTGCTTTTAGGTGGAGCCCTATTTATGTTGGCCGTAGCGTTTGGCGTCTTTTACTATTATAATCCGGAGAGTTCAATCGGAATATTGGCTTTTCTCAACAAGTTTAAATGGATGCTGCTGGGTGGAATTGCCTTATTCTTTGCCATACAAATGGCCGATTCCTGGGCAATAAAAAAAATAAAACAAGTATAAACGGGTATTACATCCAGCGTTTTTTCTTAAAGAAAAGAACCATCACAACAGCAATTGTTATAAGCGTACCGATAATTATACTAAACGCAATAGCTTGATGCTGTAGAGGCAAATCGATATTCATTCCGTAAAGGCCTGTTATAAAGGTAAGTGGCAGTAAAATGGATGAGATCAAAGTAAGTATCCGCATCACTTCATTGGTGCGGTTGGCCATTAAAGAATCAAATGTACTACTCAAACCTTCGATAAGTTCCTGATAATCTTCTACCATATCCCACATTTTCTGGTAATTATCCAAAATATTGCCCCAGTAATCTTCCATATTATCGGCAAAACCTTCCACTTCTCCTTTTTCAAATTTAAGGAAGATACGCAGTTGCGGTTTGATCACGGTATTTAATAAAATGATATTTTTCCGGGCCGTAGAAATACGTTCAATTACTTTTTCGGCTTTTTTCTCAAAAAGTTCGCGACTCGATCGGTCGATATCGTCACCAATGCGGCGTACTACCGGATAAGATTCTTTCATTACCGATTCTACAATCAGATAAAGTAAAGCATCTGTACTTCCTACCTCAAATTTCTCGCCTCTGCTTTCTTGATTTTGAGCTTCTTGAAACATTTTTCCAACCACCCAATTCGATCCACCTATGGTTGTTATTTGTTCTTCCCACCAAAATATTTTGGCTTCTTTAATGCGTAAAAAGCGTCCAAGTTTATCAAAAATGGGGAAATGAAGGATAAGAAAGTTATAATCGTCGTAGCTATCCACCTTCGGTCTTTGATTGACTTTACTTTTACAATCTTCGATATCGAGCGGGTGAACGTGGTATTTAGTTAATAAAAAATCGAAATCTTCTTCAGTTGGATGGCTTATGTGGTTCCATCGGAGGGTGCCTAACTTTACAGTTTCTATCATTTCGACCTCCTTTCTAAGTTTAATTCTTAATTTTTTTTAAGCCTGACAAAGGTAATAAATTCTCTTAGATTTCATTACCCGCTTTAAGGTCTTTTTATAATTATAAAATTCAAAATGAATTTGAGATTCTTATATAAAACAAAATTTATGCTTAAATTGTACCCGCAAAATAAAGGCCTAATTTGAGCCTAATTTGCACATAAATCGATAATAACTTAAATTTAATAGCATGGAAATAGAAGCGTTTTTTAAATTATCATATGGATTATATGTTGTTGGAGCCAGAAGCAAAAACAATATTAACGGATACGTTGCCAATACAGTGTTTCAGGTCACTGCCGAGCCTGCTCAATTGGCAATTAGTTGCAGTAAAGACAATTATTCTACTCAATTAATAGAAGAGAGTGGTGTCTTTTCCGTTTCGGTATTGGCCAAAGATGCTAGTCAGGAGATTATTTCAACGATGGGCTATAAATCGGGCAGTGAAATAAACAAATTTAAAAACTTCCAATATATTGAAGGGAAAACAGGGGCGCCTATATTAACGGAAGGATGCCTTTCTTGGTTTGAGTGTAAAATTGCACAAAAAATCGATGTAGGATCACATATTCTTTTTATAGGTGAAGTGTTGGATAGCAAGGTTTTAAACGCAAGTAAAGAGCCTTTGACTTATGCCTATTATCGCGAAGTAAAAAATGGAGTAGCACCAAAAAATGCGCCTACTTATGTGGATAAATCGAAACTTGCAACACCATCGGTAAAAGAAAAAGCAGAAACGACCGACCCTTTACTGCAAAAATGGGAATGTACCGTTTGTGGACATATTTATGATCCAATAGAAGGAGATCCCGATGGGGGAATTGCTCCCGGAACACCTTTTGAAGATATTCCCGACGATTGGGTTTGTCCGGTTTGTGGGGTTTCAAAAGAAGATTTTGTAAAAATGGAGGACTAGAAATTATAAACATAAAAATAAAATGATATGAGCACTTTAAAAGGAACACGAACAGAACAGAATCTCTTAAAATCGTTTGCAGGTGAATCTCAGGCGCGTATGCGTTATGATTATTTTATGAAGCAAGCAAAAAAAGAAGGTTTAGAACAGATCGCCGCTATTTTTGAAGAAACAGCACTCAATGAAAAAGAACATGCCAAACGTTTTTTCAAGTTTTTAGAAGGAGGAATGGTTGAGATAACAGCCACTTATCCGGCCGGCGTTATCGGAACCACTATGGAAAATCTGAAAGCTTCAGCAGAGGGTGAAAACGAAGAATGGACAGATCTTTATCCTGAATTTGCCCGAGTTGCCGAAGAAGAAGGGTTTAAAGAAATTGCAACAGCCTACAGAATGATTGCCCGTGTAGAAAAAGCACACGAAGAAAGATTTAGAAAGTTGTACGACAATTTGGAAGAAGGTCGCGTATTTGAACGCGATGGAAAAATCGTTTGGAAATGTCGCAATTGCGGTTATTTGCACGAAGGAGAAAAAGCCCCAAAAACTTGTCCGGCTTGTTTGCACCCTCAATCTTATTTTGAAATTAAGGAAAGCAATTATTAAGCAATCCTTTTTATTGAATTTTAGTGTCCGGTTATTCACAATCGGGCACTTTTTATTTGTGGGTGATTTTGCAAAGCTATATTTTTACTTTTCGGTTTGAAATTTTGTGTTTGCGTCTGCTATTATCTGTTTCTATATTTGTTAGTTCTCGAAATAAAAGCAAATCGCACGGATTAAAAATAGCGCTGAAAAACTCCCTGAAAAAGTGTAAATTTGCAAGGCTTAAATAAAGGAAAGCGCAAAGAAAAAAGCGTTGTTATTTTTTAGCATTGAAGAAAAAATGGTGAATGGAAAATATTAGAAATTTTTGTATTATAGCTCATATCGATCACGGTAAGAGTACTTTAGCTGATCGTTTATTGGAATTTACAGGAACGGTAACGGGGAGGGATATGCAAGCCCAAGCGCTTGACAATATGGATTTGGAGCGCGAGCGAGGTATCACCATTAAAAGCCATGCCATTCAGATGGATTACGAGGAAGAGGGCAAAAAATATGTGCTCAATCTAATCGATACGCCCGGTCACGTCGATTTCTCCTACGAAGTCTCCCGATCAATTGCCGCTTGCGAAGGCGCCTTACTTATTGTAGATGCCACTCAAGGTATTCAAGCGCAGACCATATCCAACTTATATTTGGCTATCGAGCACGATTTGGAAATAATTCCGGTATTAAATAAAATGGACTTGGATAATGCAATGCCCGAAGAAGTTTCGGATCAGATTGTCGATTTAATAGGTTGTTCTTACGATGATATTATTCAAGCCAGTGGAAAAACAGGATATGGTGTAGATTTAATTCTTGAGGCTATTGTAAAAAAAGTACCTGCGCCAAAAGGCGATCCAAAAGCACCATTTCAAGCCTTGATTTTCGATTCTGTTTTTAATTCTTTTCGGGGGATTATTGCTTATTTCAGAGTTATGAACGGGGAAATAAAAAAAGGCGATCACGTTAAGTTTTTCGCTACAGAAAAAACTTATCATGCAGATGAAATTGGCGTTTTAAGGATGAAACAAGAGCCAAGAGCTGTTATGAGAACAGGTGATGTCGGTTATATTATTTCCGGAATCAAAACAGCGCGCGAAGTCCAAGTGGGGGATACGATTACCCATGTTGATATTCCTTGCGAAAAAGCAATCGAAGGGTTTGAAAAAGTAAAACCTATGGTTTTTGCCGGAATTTATCCGGTCGATGCAGACGATTACGAAGAGTTGCGCAGTAGTCTGGAAAAATTACAGTTAAACGACGCATCGCTGACTTTCGAGCCTGAATCGAGTGCTGCATTAGGCTTTGGTTTCCGTTGCGGATTTTTGGGCTTATTGCATATGGAAATAATTCAAGAGCGCTTGGATCGTGAGTTTGATATGAACGTGATTACTACGGTTCCAAACGTTTCTTACCGCGTGGTTTCCAATCGCAAAGAAATTATCGAAGTTCATAATCCATCGGGATTACCTGAGCAAAAATTTATCGATCATATCGAAGAACCGTTTATCCGCGCTCAAATCATTTCTAAGTCGGATTATGTGGGCAACGTAATGAAATTATGTATTGATAAAAGAGGGGAGTTGACCAATCAGGTGTATTTAACTTCCAATCGCGTTGAGCTAACTTTTAATATGCCTCTGGGCGAAATTGTTTTTGACTTTTACGATAAGCTGAAAAGTATTTCCAAGGGCTATGCCAGTTTCGATTATCATTTAACCGATTATAAACCTGCCGATTTAACCAAGTTGGATATTTTACTCAATGGCGAACCGGTTGATGCCCTTTCTACGCTTATTCATCGTGATAATGCCTATGATTTTGGTCGCAAAATCTGCTCCAAGCTTCGCGAATTAATTCCTCGTCAGCAATTTGATATTGCTATACAGGCTGCTATTGGAGCTAAAATTATTGCCAGAGAAACCGTAAAAGCAGTAAGGAAAGATGTGACTGCAAAATGTTATGGAGGCGATATAACGCGTAAGCGTAAATTGCTCGAAAAACAGAAAAAAGGGAAAAAGCGGATGCGTCAGGTTGGTAATGTGGAAGTTCCACAAACGGCTTTCCTTGCCGTATTGAAATTGGATTAATTAAATAGTAAGCCTATGTCCTTAAAAAAATTAAATGCGGAAGATCAGCGATTGTATAACGCCATTTTTGAGCAAAATAAAGAATGGGCAGACGATAAGAAAAAGCAAGACCGTTCATTTTTTAAGGAGCATTTTAAAGAGCAAGATCCTCATTTTCTTTATATTGGTTGTTCAGACAGTCGGGTGCCTATCGGCGATTTAACCGGAATGGATATTGGTGATATTTTTGTACACCGTAATATTGCCAATGTAGTTTCTTTAAAAGATGATAATGTAATGGCCGTTTTGCAATACGGCATTGAAGTTTTAGAAATTCAGCATATTGTTGTGTCGGGGCATCATGGGTGCGGAGGAGTAATTGCGGCCAATTCAGGAAAACATTTTGGCAAAATGGATGGATGGCTCGATAATATTAGACAGGTGCGCCTAAGACATGCCAAAGAGCTGGATAGCGTTGCCAATAAAGACTTAGAAAACGATTTGTTGGCTGAGTACAATATTATTGCTCAATGCGAAAATTTAATGCAAATCGACTTTATTAGAACGAGTTATTTGGAAAATGGTTTCCCGATGATTCATGCTTGGGTTTACGATATGCGTACCGGTCTTTTACACGATATGGAATTTGATATGGACGCTTATCTAAAGCGATCGGAAAAATAAGGATTAAGCAAAAGCGAAGATTAACTTTGTTTTACGTGCATTTTTATTAATTCAATTCGGGTTTCAGAAGCTTTTAAAATCTCCACTCTGAAGTTGTTCATACTCAGGTTGTCTTTTACGTTCGGGATGCTTCCGTATTCGTGAATGATATAACCGGCAAGGGTTTCGTACTCATCGCTCTCCGGAATATCGAGCTTGTATTTTTCGTTAATAAAATCAATCTCTATTCTTCCGGAAAAGACATATACGTTTTCGTCAGGATTTTTATCTACCAAAAGGCCTTTATCAAATTCATCTTCAATCTCACCAAATATCTCTTCCATAATATCTTCTAGCGTAACGATACCGCTAGTTCCACCAAACTCATCCACCACTACAGCAATGCTTTTGTTTTGCTTGATAAAGAGCGTAAGTACATGATTGGCTAGCATACTTTCGGGAAGTATGGGGTTTTGCCGAAGAATACTTTTGATATCACTTGGCTTGGAAAAGATATCGAAAGCATGGACATAACCGATAATATTGTCGATGGTATCTTGGTAAATTAAAATTTTAGAATGACCGGATTCTGTGAGTACTTTCTGCAACTCTTCTACAGATTCGTTTATTTCTAGCGCAAAAATTTCGGTGCGCGGAACCATACATTCTCTAATCTTTATGCTTCGGAATTCGATGGCATTTTTAAACAATACTTTCTCTTGCTCTCCCAATATGTTTTCTTCTTTTCTGTTTACAATTTCTTGAACAAAATCGTTTAGTTCTATGGGTGATAAATTGTATTCTTCTTCTTTTAATTCTTGATTAAAAAGTTTAAACAACCCTCTGGCTATTAAACTTATAAAAGCGATAATAGGTGAAAAAAGGTAATAGATAATATAGAGCGGTACGGCCATCACCATTAAAATCCGGTTGGGATTTTTTCTGAATATAGTTTTAGGCACAAATTCGGCGACTATCAATATTAAAATCGTAGATATCAAGGTTTGGATAAGCAGAATAAGCAGTTCGCTTTGGCTCAAACTTCCCAGCATTTTTTGCAAAGGATTATCCAAGACATTGGCAATAGCAAAACCATAAAACACGAGCGAGATATTATTCCCGAGCAATAGTGTTGCAATTAATTTTGATGGAGAATCGAAAATTTTAAAAAGCCATTTTGCATTCGATTGCTTTTTATCGAGTTCCATTTTTAATCGCGAAGCACTAATAAAAGCGATTTCCAAACCTGAGAAAAGAGCAGAAAACGCCATACTGATAAGAATAATTTGATATTGCGTCATTTTAATCTATCCCTTCGTCTTTAACTTTAATGGTTCCACGAATATTGAATATTTCAACATGGTCGAAATCCTGATCCGCACGTAAGCTGTCTCCGTGAATCGTTTTATCTTTTTCAATTATTGTAACAAATACACTGTTATAGATTTTGTTTGTACGTTCATTCCAAAACAATTGTTCCGTTAGGAGTTTTTTTCCTGAATTGTGATTGATAACGACTACGTTTTTTTCAATCTCCATCAACTTGGTTTTTTCGTAGCGCTTTCCGTACTCAGCACTCAATTCAGAAACCAATTGATTGTCGGCATTATAAGTTTCAACATGAAGTCCTTCGGGAAATTCGATATAGGGTTCGTCGCCACCAATTTGATACATTAACGGACTTTTTAATATCATTTGTAAGCGCGCCGAATCGGAATAAATAATACGTACATCTTTAGCAATTTCGGCCGGAATAGTATCCGTCATAGTGAGTTCGCGAATGGTTTGCATTCGGTTTTCACAAGCAAAAAGCATTGCTGTAAAAAAGATTACAACAATGCTTTTTAGTCCAAAAACGAAAAGTTTTTTCGGAATACTATTTCTCACTTTTATATTTATTTCGCAGCGCGAACAGTCGTTGTTTCGTTAATCCAACATTCCACTTTATAAGATTCTCCTTCTTGAATATCGTGGAAGAAAATAACATCCATTGGAGGAAAATATTTCGAATACGTTGCTATGCGTTTGTTGGCTAATTCTTGAAGTTCTTCGTCCGCTCTTTTTGCTTGAACATATTTATCAACGGCTGCCCAATAAGCTGCTTTTTTTGTTAAATCATTATCGCCACATTTATCGGCTGAAGCGGCATAGAGATCTCCAATTAAGATATACGACATTCCATCAGCAGGATTTAAAGCGATGGCTTTGCGCGCATAATTACGAGCCTGGATAAAATCGTTAAGTTTATAATAGATTTTGCCCAAATCAGAATAAATATCCGCTTTTTCCATTGGGTCTTCAATCATATCAACGGCATCGAGATAATATTTTGCAGCAACGTCGTAGCTTTCATTTTCGATATTCATTTTACCCATTAACATAGCCGATTCTGGTGTTGGATCTGCTTTATATAAGGCTTCGGTGCTTTGGAAGAACAAATCCGATTTTGTACATTTTTTCTTCTTAAGGATTTTAGTTATTTTGTTTAAAAGAACTAAATCGGTTGGATTTGCTTCGTATTTTTTGCCGTAGATATTGATTAAGATATCGCAAGTGGCATAAGGCTCAAAGGTGCTATCGATATTGCCTTTTACATTTTCCCACTGGGATAGATAGCGTGGATTAGTGGCAAATTTCTTGAGGTTAAAGTCAACAATATCGCTAATCTGATCATAGGTATCAACAATTAACTCATCACTTTCTTTTCCTGATTTTACCATCTTAATCGTTGCTCTAAAGAAGTAAACTAAAGTAGCAGGATCGGATTGGTTTTTTTCTAACTCGACTGATTTTTTTAAAATATTATAGGCTTTTTCGCAACGATCGGGAGCGCGATTAAAAATATCCACACCCATTTTGCCCATTAAATCGCCCACTTGACTTTTGCCTGTTTTATAATGATTAGGAAAATAATCGATTCTTGCTTGATGAATCATTTCCAGCGTGTCAAGATAAGCCGATTTTACTTTTTCGTCAGTAGCTTTGTCGTAGTAATAGTCCATAATTTTTAGACCATTGACATAGGTATTTTCAGAAGCAAGTGGACCGTTTTTAAAAACCCATCTCCAATGAGGAGTAAGTTCATTAACAATTGCGCTTTTATAATTCGATTTTTTCCATTGCTTAAAAGCTTCCTGATATAGCGATAGTTCAGTAATACATTTTACGCTGTCTGTTCCGTATTTACCACCCTGAGGCTCGAAAGAAGTCAAATCTTCTTGAAAATTATCATTTCTTTCTATTTGAGCTCCGAATACACCGGCGCTCAATATCAGTCCCAGAATAGTCGATAAAACTTTAATTTTCATTTTTTTTAGTTTATATGTTTTAAAAATATTTTCCTTTTCTAAACCAGCTTTCTTTTATGCTAATGCCAAGAGCTACTTTCACAAAGCGTTCTTGAATCAAGCTGCTTTCTAATGTTCCATTCTGTCCAACTTCTATGCCAAGATTTAAAATAGTTGCACTTTTACGCAAAGGTAAGCCAAATCCAACACTAATTGCATATTCTGAAAGATCATTGTTATTAAATTCGAGCCCCATCTTTTGATAACGAAATCCGACACGATAGTGCACAAGCTTAAAATAATTAGATAAGCTGTTGCTCGTTGGAATATATTCCAATCCAAAAGAGGCTTTCATTTTGTCGCTCAAATTGTTCGATTCGTTGAGATAAGTGAAATCCGACCAATTATCAAACATAAAATCTGCAGCAATTAACAGTTTGTTTTTCTTTTCCCAAGAAATACCAAATCCATAAGTGTAGGGTAAAACTGATTCACCTTCAAACCCTGTTTGCGAATAGACGGTATCAATACCTGATTCATATCCGTCTTGATCGCCAATATAAGTAGTGGCGAGCAGATCCGATTTAATATTTAAGGAGGCCGTAGGAGAGTAGGTAGCGGCAAGTCCAATGAAACTGTTTTTTCCGGTAGGAATAAAATATTGTACGCCCAACGAAAGGGCAAAACCATTTATCAAATCACGCTCAGTCAAGCGCGAGTTTTCTATATAGGCTGAATCAGGAAAAATAACACTCGTGCGGTGTTCAACACGTCCAAAATAATAAGAAGCATTGATTCCGACAGAGAAATTCTTACTAAGTCCAAAAGCGTTTCCCCAGTTTAGGCGGTCTACACCTCCGGTTCCTTGGTAAATATTACGACTCAAAACGTTAATATCTAGCATTTTATCTTCTTGAACTTCGTAGCCGACATTGCTATAAGGTGTAAGAGCAATACTCGTTTTCCACCAATGTGTAATAGGAAAAGCAAAAGATAAGTGATTAACCGAAGTGTTCTCTAATTCACTTGTTTGCTCATTTGTACGGTAAGAGGCCATTGTGCTTTGAATACCAACACCGGCAACGAATGATAAGCTATCAATTCCTGTATACGAGGCGGGATTGCTAAAATTGATGTACATATTGCTTCGAACCGCTAAATTAGCTCCTCCCATTCCAAACGTACGAATGTTTACTTGGTCGTTCACATCACCTATCCCAAAAAAACTATAAGGAGAAGTGGTTTGATTCTGCGCTAAAACCAGCAATGGTAAAAGCATTGTTACTAGTAAAACTGTTTTTCTAAGTCGATTTATTGTCATTATATTCAAGTATAAAATTTAAGCCTTGTAGCACTAAATTTTCAGCTGCAAAGATGTTATTTTTTAAGTTCTTATCAAAATGTTTTAAGTCCCCGCCCGTAATTATTACGAATAAATCGGGATAGCGCTTTTTGTAGTGGTTAATGATGCCGTCCACTTCCATTAAAATGCCCTGCATTACGCCAGAAAGTATGGCTTCTTTTGTGTTCTTTCCCAATATGTTAACCTGTTCGGTGGGTGTTGTTATCCATGGCAATTTTCCTGTAAACTGATGCAGTGCCTTAAAGCGCATGGCAATACCCGGGCTTATGGCTCCACCTAAATAGGTGTTTTCAATCACTATTTCGTAGGTAATAGAGCTGCCGGCATCGACAATCAAAAGGTTCTTATTTGGATATAATTGCGCTGCACCAACGGCAGCCGCCAATCGATCTTTCCCAAGTGTTTCTGGTGTTTGATACTGATTTTGTATAGGCAAAAGCGTATGATGTGTGAGTTCTAGCGTGTCAAATTCGCTGTATAGAAAT
>JBFHQD010000028.1:0-19627 GCA_041592395.1 Bacteroidales bacterium
GACGTTTTCCGAGATATTGGCCATTCTGCGCATAAACAATAAGGCCGACATAACAACGCCAACTTCTATTGCAATGGTTAAATCGACCAAAACGGTTAATAAAAAAGTGGTAATTAAGACAATGATATCGAAAGGAGAACCACGTAAAATGGAACGAAAAGAGCGCCACTCGCTCATATTATAGGCCACTACAATCAAAATTCCGGCTAGTACAGACATCGGAATTAGCTTGGCCCATTTCCCAAAGAAAAGCATAATCAGCAGTAGCGTTATCGCATGGGTTATTCCGGCTATGGGTGTTCTTCCGCCATTTTTTACGTTGGTAGCTGTTCTGGCAATAGCACCTGTTGCCGGAATTCCTCCAAAAAAGGGAGTGACAATATTGGCAATTCCCTGAGCAATCAGTTCGGTATTTGATCGGTGATTACCACTAATCATACCATCCGAAACTACAGCCGAAAGCAGCGACTCGATACCGCCTAATAAGGCGATGGTGAGAGCAGGGGCAAGGTATTTTGATAAGGTATTGATATCGATAGTTGGAATTACAAATTCGAATTTATTTGGGATTTCGCCAAAAAAAGATTCGATATTAGTTACCGGTAAATCGGCAAGTTGAACGATAAGAGTAACTAGGATAATGGCAATAAAAGAACCCGGAATTTTGCGTGTGAATTTTGCCGAATAAATTGTTATAAGAACAGTGACAAGGGTTATCACTATCGCATAAAAATTAAACGTGTGTATCTGGGTGAAATAAAGTTCCCATTTTTCGATAAACGCTGAAGGTACTTTTGTTATTTCCAAGCCAAGAGCATCTTTTATTTGTGTAGAGAAAATAACCAAGGCAATACCACTGGTAAATCCAACAATTAATGGGCGAGGGAAATATTTCAATAATATGCCGAGCTTCAATAAGCCAAAAGCGATAAGAATAAAACCAGCTAAAACCGTTGAAATGATAAGCCCATCAATGCCGTATTTTTCTACAATTCCATAAACTATAATGATAAACGCTCCGGTAGGCCCGCCTATTTGAACACGACTTCCGCCTAAAAGTGAAATTAGAAATCCGGCAACTATAGCCGTGATGATTCCTTTTTCCGGTGAAACACCTGAGGCAACTGCAAATGCAATTGCAAGCGGAAGTGCAACAATTCCTACCACGATACCGGCCATAATATCGTTAGAAATTTGTTTTTTATCTATTCCGGATTTTAAAAGTGTAAGTAGTTTGGGTTTAAATAAATGATTCACTTGAATAGTTGTGTTATCTTGGTTGATGATTTTTTTAATTCGCAGTATAGCATTTTAACGATGAATCAAGGAAAAACAAATGTTTAGTTTGAATGGATTAGTTTCGCTCTCTGTCAAGGTCTCTTTTAACATCTTTCTGTTTGATGGTTTCTCTTTTGTCGTAGGTGTGTTTTCCTTTCGCGAGCGCAATTTCTAATTTTGCTAATCCTCGATCGTTAACAAATAAGCGTGTTGGAATAATGGTAAAGCCTTTCTCGTTGATTTTAATCTGTAGTTTTTTCAGCTCTTTTTTATTGAGAAGCAATTTGCGATCGCGTTTTACAACGTGGTTATAATGCGTCCCGAGTGAATATTCAGATATATGTAAGTTACGGACAAACAGTTCGTTATCAATAAAAACGCAATAGGCATCCGAAAGGTTTGCTTTTCCGTAACGTATCGATTTTATTTCTGTTCCCTGCAATTGAATGCCGGCAACAAAGCGTTCGACTAAAAAATATTCGAAGCTGGCACGTTTGTTTTTTATGTTTACTGATGGGAGACTCATTTTATTTTAATTCCGGCAAAGATAGGAAAATAGGACTTTCAGATTAGAAAAAATTTGATATGCTAATGCATCAACAGAAAGAGGTCTTTTCCTGAAATAGGTATAGAATAATGTAAACGACTAACTTTTTTACTTTTAATCTTTTGAACTTTGGGGAATATTCATTCCGCTTGGAAAAGTAAAAGCTCCCAGATGGATTGCTTCTTGAAATGCGCGCATATTCAGTCCATGATCAATATTCTTCTCTTTTAGAAAACCCAATAGATTTCTTGTTTTCAGATTGCCTATCATTTTTTGTTGCGACATTGGACAACCTCCCAACCCGTTAATAACGGTATCAAATCTTCGGCATCCGGTATCAAACGCAGCTTTAATATTGGGGACGCAGTTTTCTGGAGTAGTATGTAAGTGAGCTCCAAATTCAATATCAGGAAATTCATCAACAACAGCCTGAAAAGACTTACTTATAGAATCGGAATTACCAATTCCTGTTGTATCGGAAAGAGCAATAATTTTTACGCCAATTTGAGAAAGTCTTCGCGTCCATTCATAAACTATTTCAGGACTCCATAAATCGCCGTAAGGATTTCCGAAAGCCATCGAAATATAGAGCACTAATTCTTTGCCTGTTTTTTGGCAGTGGTTTAGAATCTTTTCTGTTTCGTCAAAGGCTTCACCAATATTAGAATTTATATTGAGCTGCAAGAAGGTGTTTGAAATAGAGAAAGGGTAACCCAGATAGTTTATTTGATCAAAACTTTCGGCCATTTGTGCACCGCGAAAATTAGGAATAATGGCAAGAAGCTTTGTTTTGGTATCGGATAAATCTAAACCTTCAAGTACTTGTGGAGTATCTCTTAATTGAGGAATGGCTTTTGGGCTCACAAAACTGCCAAAATCGATGGTGTCAAATCCAACTTTAAGCAGGGCGTTGATATAGGCAATCTTTTTTTCGGTTGGAATAAAGGTTTTAATGCCTTGCATGGCATCACGCGGTGTTTCTATAATTTTAAACATGGGTCTGTGGTTTTTGCTACAACCCAAAGGTAATAAAAAAAAGAATGCATGCATAATAAAATAGTATGCGACACATTCTTTTTTAAGTCTTTAGCTAATCGTAATATTTATTTTTGATCGCCTAGGATAATAGGAAGACCATTTTTCCCGCTACCAACTACAACAACTTTAGTATTTGGCGATTGCGCTAATTTTAAAGTTGCTTCAATTCCTTTTTCGGTCAAGATTTTGTCGGTCAAACTTGCACTTAATATGCGGTTTGCATTGGCTTTTCCTAAGGCATCAATTTCAATACGCTGGGCTTCTTTTGTTGCTTTTTCGAGTTTAAACTCATATTCTAAACTCTCTTGTTCTTGTTTAAGCTTGTTTTCGATAGCCATTTTCAAAGTTGGAGGCAAAATAATATCGCGCACCAATACTTCGTTAATCTGAACGTATTGACTAATTAGTAGGTCTCTTGTTTCCTCAAAAATTTCAGATTGAATAGCGTCGCGTTTAGACGAATAAATTTGCTCCGGTGTGTAACGGCCAATAACAGAACGCGTGGCCGAACGGATTGCAGGCTTTACGACCGTGTTTAAATAATTTTGTCCTTTTTCTTGGTGTAATTTTCCAAGCTCGGCATAGGAAGGTTGATACCAAATAGAAACGTCAACGCTGATTTCCAGCCCGTTAGAAGATAGAACGGTCATTTTTTCTCCTTGTTCTTGTTGGCGGACTTCATAAATAAACATCGTATTCCAAGGAAGAATAAAGTGGAATCCTTCTCCATAAGTGGTTTCCGTATTCACACCATCACCTAAAAGTTCAAATAGAACTCCTCCTTCACCTGACTTAATGGTTGTTGTCATGGAGTTCCACGAGATTAATACAATAATCAAGGCGGCTAAGCCTATTCCTATTGGTAAAATTTTTTTCATATCAAATTCTTGTTGCTGCATAGCTTCTCTTTTTTTTTTCTTCAAAGATACATTTTTTTCCCGCAGTAATTCTTATCAATTGCAGCTCTCATTTTGAATTGGCAAGGCCACAAAATTTACTTTGTTCTAAGCCGCAAAAATTCTGAATTTTTTATTCGTGCATTCGTGGCTTATTCTTCAATATTATTTTGTTTTTTCTTTAGATAGTAAAAGCAGTCCGATAAACATCAGCAAACCATTAATTATCAACAGCTCAAAGCCAAATAGGATAAGGCTATAAAAGTTGGTTTTTTTTGAAGCTTTTTTCTTTTGCCACGAATGGCGAAGCCCTCATTGAAAGCAATGCACGAATATTCTTAATTTTTTATTCGCGCATTCGTGGCTTATTCTTCAATATTATTTTGTTTTTCTTTAGATACTAAAAGCAGTCCGATAAACATCAGCAAACCATTTATTATTAGGAGTTCAAAACCAAATTGATAGCCGTTTAAAAGTTGAGGACTATATACTTGAATAAGGTAAGACAGTAGCGGTGAAAGAACAGCAATAAAAGGCACCCATTTATCCTTTACTTGCCGATTGAGGAAGATACCGAAACTAAAAAGGCCGAGCAACGGACCATAAGTATAGCCTGCAATGGTAAATAATTTGGTAATAATGGCTTGGTCGTTTATTAATTCGTAACCAATAATAACAAGAATCAATACAAAAGCCATGCCCAGGTGACTGGTTTTTCTAATATTTGTTTTCTGATAATCAGATAGTTTGTCTTTTCTTTCGATTCCTATAATATCGATAGTAAAGGAAGTGGTAAGCGCTGTTAGCGCACTGTCGGCACTACTATAAGCGGCCGCAATTAATCCGATAATAAAAACAATTCCGGCAAAATTGCCTAAATAATTAAGCGCAATTTCGGGAAATAGATTGTCGCTTGTTCCAATGATAGTTATGCCTTTAACTTGCGCGTAATAGCTTAGAAAAGCACCCAGTGTTAAAAAGATAAAATTAACGGGTACAAGTGCCCAACTCATCCAATAAATATTTTTTTTGGCTTCGGGCAAATTTTTACAGCTCAAGTTTTTTTGCATCATATCCTGATCCAAGCCGGTCATTACGATGGCAATAAAAGCCCCTGAAACAAATTGTTTGGCAAAGAAATACTTGTCTCGCCAATCGAAGAAAAACATTTGCGTATAGTTGGCGTCTTTAATGGTTTTGTATAATTCGGGTATTGATTTCCCCAATTGGCTGGATATTAAGAATAAAGAAATGACCACAGCCAAAAGCATAAACGTGGTTTGAAGCATATCGGTCCATACAATTGTTTTTATTCCTCCTTTCCAAGTATAAAGCAAGATAAGTCCCACAAAAAGAAAAACCGTCACAGCAAAGGGAACGCCAAATTTATCAAGCACGAAATATTGAAGCACATTAACCACCAAAAACATACGGAAAGAAGCCCCGATTATTCGGGATAAGAGAAAGAATGAAGCGCCTGTTTTATACGATTTTAGTCCAAATCGCTCAAGTAGATAGCTGTATATGGAGGTTAGATTGAGCTTGTAATAAATAGGAAGTAAAACATTGGCAATCACAAAGTAGCCAACCAAATAGCCAAGAACAATCACCAAATAAGAAAATTTAGTTGAACCTACAACGCCCGGAATAGAAATAAACGTTACACCGCTCAGCGATGCTCCAATCATTCCGTAGGCTACAACATACCACGGTGAAACTTTGTTCCCGATAAAAAAGCTTTCGTTATTCGCTTTTCTGCTCGTTATCCAGCTTATGCTAAACAAAAAAATGGTATAGCCAATAAAACTAAATAAGATTAATTGAGGTGACAAATCAGAGGGAATTAAAGGTTCGTGCAAATTCTAATAAAGACGCATATTTTGGAATGTTTTTGATGAGCGTATCATCTTCTTCATCCGATTGTATGAAAATACAGTGCATTTCGGCATTTTGACCAAATTCCATATCCAGCATCGAATCGCCTACCATATAACTTTTATGAAAATTTATAGATGGAAATTCTTTTTTGGCCATTTGTGCCATGGCTAGGCGTGGTTTTCGGCAATTGGGTTCTTTGCTTTCCAGATCAGGACAAAAAAAGATACGATCAATTCGGCCTCCTTTGTCTTTGATTTCGCCCATCATTTGCCGATGTACGTTTTGTAAATCATAAGCGGTCATCAAGCCCTTGCCAATTCCTTGTTGATTGGTTACAATGAATATGTTTTTAAAAATTCCGGACAAAAGTTTAAGAGCAAACAAACTGCCCGGAAGGAAAGTGAATTCGGAAGGTTTTCGTACATAACCACCTGGGAAACGTTTGTTTATAACGCCGTCTCGATCCAGAAAAAGGCTCCATTCGTTTTTTAATTCTGTCTTATTTATCATCTTTTATTTTGGAAATATAGTATGTTCAACAATTTCGCATAAAGTATGGCCAATAATCATGTGCAATTCTTGTATTCGTGGCGTATCTGTCGATGGAATTAAAAGGGCATAATGCGCTAAATGTTTTGCTTTACCTCCTGTTTTGCCGGATAATAAAGCCGTTTTTATTCCCAATTCTTGAGCCGCTTCTAACGCTTTTACAATATTGCTTGAATTGCCAGAAGTGCTGATGGCAATTAATAAATCAGCCTTGTTTCCATACGCTTTTAGCATACGGGCATAAACATCATCAAAAGAGTAATCATTTGCTACAGCAGTTAAAAAGGAAGTGTTCACATGTAAAGCTTCAGCGGCAAGCGGAGGCCTGTCGTAATAAAACCGTCCCGAAAGTTCTGCCGCCAAATGTTGTGCATCAGCAGCGCTTCCTCCATTACCGCAAAATAGAATTTTTCCACCCGATTTTAATACGTCTACCATATCTGAAGCCAGTTTGTTTACCGTTTCAGCAAGGAAAGCATCGCTAAGAACTTGTTTTTTGAGTGCTATCGAATCTTCAAGTGCACGTTTTAATGTCATTGTCGAATAATTTTTTACAAAAATAGAATAAGTTTTTGAATGCTTTGAAGCAAGTTTTCTTTTGATCTTTATTTCTAAGTTTTTAATACTCAAAATAATGGTTTTGTTTACATTGAGTTGTTTAAAAAAAAAGGATTTGTTTAGAGAAGTATTACTTTTGCCGACTATTTTTGTATAAATAACGGAAGAACTATGCGCGCTAAACTATTGATATTGCTTTTCTTTTTTGGTTTTTTGTCTACGGCACTTACCCAGCAGTGGGTGGAGAATGGACAACTGGCATCGTTTAAAGTTGATTTGAAATACAAAAGAGGAGGCGATAAACAGCAAGCTGAATTGAATCGAATGATGGCTTCTATTGCCTATTCGCATCAAAAGCCAGTCGAAATTATCAAAGCCAGCTGGGAGCTGATCACTTCTTATCAGGTTACCCGAGAAGAAAAAGGAAATTTTAAGAGTAATATCTTTATCAAACCCATGGCGCCCGAAGGCGATTTAACTTTATACGAATTTAATTCGGCGGATGCCATTATTCCGGTGCTTAAGTCTTTTCGTCTGCGCATTTTTAAAGAAGACAGTAGCTTGGTTTATTTAAAAAGATTTGATGAAAATCCAATTTCGGTGCGTTTTGTAGGCCAAATTGCGGATTTTACTTTCTCTCATCAGCGATGGAGCAATGGATGGTATATGGTAATTGATCAAGCCGAATTTTCCTACAATTTTAATAGCGTCGCTTTTGAAAAATGGTTTCAATTTACCAACGATTATAAGGCAGCGAATTACTTAACAGAAAGTTTGTTGGGTGATTATCGCGCGCTGCAACAGAAAGACCAGGAACCGCCTACGTTTTTAATGAAAAGCATTATTCAAGCCAGCATACTAAAAAAGCTCTACCAAATGCCGTTTTATAAAGCTACCATTGCCGCCGATATCGATCCAAACGGGTTGGGGCAAAAGATGAATATTCTTTCTACCTTATATGCGCTGAATATCGAAAAATACAAATCGCGCATACGCGAATCCGAAAGCAAAGCGGACTTGGTTGTAGATGAGCTTGTGCACGTTTTTGTTTCTGAAGAATTAAATATTCGGTCTATCCAACAAGCTTATCCGGGTATTTACGATCATCTTTTTCAGGAAATCAGAAAAACAAATTACCCCGAAAATTTAAATACGAATGCATTCAGCTTTTTCGATATTATGGAGGATGATTCGGTAGCTCGCATACGGATTATTGATGCCTTTGAAAATAAAATTTATAAGAATAGTGTAGATAATATTGAGCAATTGATTGTAAATGAACAATTTGCCGAAGCATTGTATGCCGTAGAGAATATCGAAAATTTTAAATTCTATTCCTCACACATTAAACAGAACGATTTATTTAACCAATACAAAGCAAAAGCTGCTTACGGTATGTATTACAGCTATGCCGAAATTATAGACAAGGCGATTGCACTTAAAAACACAAGTATGGCTGAGCAATACATCATTAAAGCCAACCAAATTCAGAAAACTTATCCCGAACTCATACTTACGAATTCATTGATAGAAAAGAAAATGAGAATGTTGGTTGAAGATTGTTACGCCGACTTTAGCTTAATGCTCCAACAAAACAGGTATGATGAGGTGATTTCTAAACGAGATACTATTCGCGAACTCATTAATACTTTTCAGCTTACGGGTGTAGAATCAATCTTGCGCCACCTGGAAGTATTGAGTAATTAAATAATTGCGGGATTTTGCGCAATCCATTTGGTTTGCCGAAAGCGATAAATTGTTCGGTAAAAATAGAATAAAGCAAAAAAAATTGTATCTTTAAACTTGTATTTTGATAAAAGTTGAACAGCATAAAAATAACTTGAACAATTGGAATTCGTTCTTATTTTTCTCGTTAGAGCACATTTGTTATTTAGTTTAATAAAGCATTTTGACATATGAAAAAACGCATCATTCTCATTTATGTATTGTCCTTATTTCTTGGTAGCAATCTGATTGCACAAGAATATCAGGCCGTGGATTCGGTCGTTAGAAATTACCCGAAATCCATTGCCAACCCTTACGATTTAATCAACATGATTAATTACGATTTTAAAACGGATGAAGAAAAGGCAAGAGCCATTTATACATGGATTTCGTTGAATATTGTTTACGATGTAGAAGCCACTTCTTTGGAAGAATCTTTTTCGTATAAATCGAAGCGGAATAAGCTGTCGAAAGAAAAGAAAATCAGAGAAAAGTGGGGAAGAGAAACCTTGGCCAAGGGAATGGCTGAGTGTGAGGGCTATGCTACGCTCTATTATTATTTAAGCGATTTGATAGGTATAGAATGCGTGGTTATTCCCGGAACTTCCAGAACAAGTTTAGATCAAATAGGGAAACTCCCCGAGCGTGTAAATCATGCGTGGAATGCCATTAAAATTGATAAGGAATGGAAATTTGTCGACGTCACCTGGGGAGCTGGTTCTTTCGATCATTCCACCAAAATATTCAGGCAGAAATTCGACGAAACTTATTTCCTCACATCTCCCGATCGCTTTTTTCTGGAACATTTTCCTTTAGATCAGGAATATCTTTTTGTGAATAAATCAAAGGAAGATTTTGCCAATTTACCCATTTTTTATTGGAATTATATCAAGTCGGATTATGAACTTATTTCGCCACGATCAGGAATTTTGGATTTTGTGAAGGATGGCTCTGTTCGTTTTGTCTTTAAATCGGAAAAAGGGGTTAAAGATATTTCTTATACTTTTGATGATGAGTGGACTACCAACGATTTAAAGGTAACCAAAAATGGCGATTTATTCGAAGTGGAAGTGCCTTTTGGTTCTGAAAAATTAAATTTCCTTACTTTATATTATCAGAATAGAGGTTTAATGACCTTTAAAATCAGATAAATAATAGACCGAATAAAAGATTCTTCTTTCTGCATTTATAGGGTGTTGAGTACATCTTAATATTTTGTATTTTTGCACAAATTTTTTTAGATGTTAGATAAGTTAGCCGGAATTAAAAGGCGTTACGAAGAAATAGGAGAACAAATGGCCGATCCTGCCTCTATGGCGGACATGAAAAAGTTTGTTCAACTCAATAAGGATTATAAGGAATTGGCTCCTATTGCCAAGGTTTACGATACTTACAAAAATATCGTCGAAAACATTAATTCTTCGCGCGAAATAATTAAAAATGAAAAAGACGAAGAGTTTAAAGAAATGGCTCGGGAAGAGTTGGCCGATTTATTAGAAAAAAAGGAACAGCTCGAAGAGGATATAAAAACAATGCTTATTCCAAAAGATCCGCAAGATGCAAAGAATTCCATTCTTGAAATTCGTGCCGGAACAGGGGGCGACGAAGCCAGTATTTTTGCCGGTGATTTGCTTCGTATGTATCAAAAGTATTGCGAAACAAAAGGGTGGAAATTTGATATTGTAGATATGACCGAAGGCACTGTTGGCGGTTATAAAGAGGTGATTGTTAATGTAAGCGGGAAAGACGTTTACGGTACGCTTAAATACGAATCCGGCGTACATCGTGTTCAACGCGTTCCTCAAACAGAAACACAAGGTCGTGTGCATACTTCGGCGGCTACTGTTGCCGTATTACCCGAGGCGGAAGAGTTTGATATCGAGTTAAACCCGGCTGATATTCGTAAAGATACTTATTGTTCATCCGGTCCCGGCGGTCAGAGTGTAAACACCACCTATTCGGCCATTCGCTTGACCCATGCACCTACGGGCATTGTGGTTACTTGTCAGGATGAAAAATCGCAATTAAAGAATTTAGACAAAGCGATGAAAGTACTACGTTCGCGCATCTACGAATTGGAATATGCCAAATATATGGACGAGATTTCATCCAAAAGAAAGACCATGGTATCAACGGGCGATCGTTCTGCAAAAATTCGTACGTACAATTATCCACAAGGTCGCGTTACCGATCACCGTATAGGCTTAACGCTCTATAATTTAACCAGTATCGTAAATGGTGATATTCAGGAAATTATCGATAAATTGCAAGTGGCTGAAAATTACGAGCGTTTAAAAGAGCAAGAAGAAAACCTATAAAAAAGCAGTATGAACAGACAGGAATTGGTAGATCAAATACGCCGAAAAAAATCGTTTCTCTGTATTGGATTAGATAGCGATATTACCAAAATTCCACCGCATTTACTTAGCGAAGCCGATCCTGTTTTTGCATTCAATAAACAGATTATTGATGCCACTTCTGATTTGGCTGTAGCCTATAAACCCAATACCGCTTTTTATGAAAGTAGAGGTGTGGAAGGCTGGATAAGCCTGAAAAAAACCATCGCTTATTTAAATCAATTAAAAAGCCCTGTTTTTACCATTGCCGATGCAAAAAGAGGCGATATTGGCAATACGAGTACACAATACGCCAAAGCTTTTTTTGATGAGCTGAATTTTGATGCGGTTACTGTTGCTCCTTATATGGGAAGCGATTCTGTTTCTCCTTTTTTGCAATTCAATGATAAATGGGCTATTGTGCTTGCCCTGACGTCTAATCAAGGCGCTTATGATTTTCAGTTTATCAAGAATGATGAAAATCAGGATAAGCTCTTCGAAAGTGTTTTGAAAAAAACGAAAAGCTGGGGCAGTAAAGAAAATATGATGTTTGTGGTTGGCGCAACTAAAGCAGAGTTATTGAGCCAAGTGCGAAAACATATTCCCGATCATTTTTTGCTGGTTCCCGGCGTTGGAGCACAGGGGGGAAGTTTAGAAGAAGTGGCGCGAAATGGAATGAATAAAGAAGTTGGCCTGCTCGTTAATTCTTCTCGGGGAATAATCTTTGCTTCTAAAGGATTGGATTTTGCTGAAAAGGCGAGGGAAGAAGCCAAGAAATTGCAGCAAGAAATGGCTGCCTTGATTTAGTAAATCGTACACTCCATCAAATAATTTTGCACATAATCTTTTGCTCCTTCGTCGAGTTTTAAAAATTTTGAATTATACCCCTGTTTTTTTAGTTTGTCCATTTTGGCTTCCGTAAAATATTGATATTTATCTCTGATATTTTCCGGTGTAGGGATAAATTCAATGTTAGGTTCCAAATTTAAAGCCGAAAAAGTGGCGTTTGCTAAGTCTAAAAAAGATTGTGCCTTTCCGGTGCCCACATTATAAAGACCCGATTCTACAGGCGTTTCTTTCAAAAACAGCATCACATCAACCACATCTTTAACGTAAACAAAATCACGCAATTGCATGCCGTCGGCATAGTCGGGATGATGCGATTTAAACAATTTCACTTTCCCCGTACTCTTTATTTGATTGAACGCATGCAGAATAACCGAAGCCATGGAACCTTTATGGTATTCGTTGGGGCCATACACATTGAAGTATTTTAAACCCGCCCAAAAAGGAGGTGCTTCGTTTTGTTTTAATGCCCATTTGTCAAAATCGTTTTTGGAGCGTCCGTAAGGATTTAAGGGTTTTAACTGATCTACAATTTCGTGATTATCATCATAGCCCAATTCCCCCATACCATAAGTAGCCGCAGAAGAAGCATAAATTAAAGGAATGGCAAAGCGTGAACAGGCTTCCCACATCTGCTGTGTATAAAAAAGATTGAGTTTATTTAAAATAGCAAGGTCGAATTCGGTAGTTGCCGAGCGCGCTCCGATATGGAAAATAAAGTTTACTTTTTGATGATTTTCTTCCAGCCATGGAAAGAAGTTTTCGCGGTCTATTTTTGTTATAAACGATTTGTTTTCGAGATTTCGGGTTTTACTCGAATCCGTGAAGTCATCGACGAGAACAAGATCTTTTTGCTTATTCTCATTCAATTTTCCAACCAAAACACTTCCGATAAATCCGGCTGCACCAGTAACAACTATCATAGCAATCTTTTTTGCAAAAGTAGGAAATTTCCAAGCTGAAGCATGATTAAGTTGTTTTCGCTTTGATTATTTATTCCCGAATAATGGTGTATTTGCCCGATTTTTCGAGTTTAATAATGGTGCTTGCCATTTTTACTTGTTTGTCGGCTTGTTCCAAATTGACAATATAATTCACTTTGGCTTTCACTCCTGTCTTAATATGGGAGAAAAAATGCGGACTCTCTTCGCCTGAAAAATTAGCCGATGTGGAAACAATAGGTTTGCCTAATAATTGAATAAGCGAGCGACAAAAATCGTGTTTAACAATTCGAATGGCAATACTCCCGTCTTTTGCAATAAGATTGGGCGCTAAATTTTTTGCGCTATTGTAAATGATCGTCAGCGGTTTATCAATCGACTGGATTAAATCCTTAGCAATTGGTGGTATTTCTTTTACGTAATGTTGAAGTTGATCAAAATCGGCAAGCAAAATAATCATGCTTTTGGTTTCTGCACGATTTTTAATCGTAAAAATCTTATTTACCGCTTTCGCATTTGTTGCATCACAACCAATTCCCCAAATTGTATCGGTTGGATAAAGTATTGTTCCGCCTTTAAGCAAAACTTTAAGCGTATTTTTTAATTCCTCTTCCATTTTAGATCCGATCTAAAAGTTCTTTAATATTGATATTCTCTGCGCATTTAAAATGGCTTTTCGGACATTTTTTATGACCGTGTAGTCCACATGGACGGCACTTTAAATGTTCCTTTGTTTCTATTATCACGGCATCGTCTGATAGAGGCCCAAATCCAAAATCAGCGACAGTGGAGCAAAATATTGCCGTAATTTTACCGTTTACCGAACTGGCGATATGTTGAGCTGCTGAATCATTTACAAAATTCATCCAAGCATCGCGCATAAGCGCTGCCGATTCTAAAAAACTCAATTTTCCCGCTAAATTCATCATATAATCTCTATCCGTGTTTTTTATCAGCTCATCGCAAAGCGATTTGTCTTGCGCCGAACCCAAAAGATAAATATTGATTGATGCATCGATTTGATTTACAAAAGCAATCCATTTATTCAACGGAAATTGCTTGGTAAACCAAAGTGAAGCGGGAGTTATAGTGATGTATTTTTGTGTTTTATATTGCGACATAATCGCATCTTCTTTCATTGTAGGATACAATGCAGGTTTGGCCTTTTTATCGTCAGTTAATTGGGCAATAAGCTGATGATTTCGATCCGTTTCGTGCCAATTTGCCTTTAATTTATGAGGAAATGCTTTGCTAAAAAAGAGCGAGAATGGGTTTTTTCGGAAGCCATACGTTTTTTTTGCGCCAGAAAATGTAGTAAAAATGCCACTCGACGCAAAACGCTGTAAATTAAAAACGGCATCGTATTTTTCTTCGCGAAGCTGAAAAATAATCCTAAGCATATTTTTGTATTTCTCGCGCGATTTATCCCAAGAAAAAATTTCATTGATCCACGGATTTCCGTCGAATAAACGTTCGTTGCCCTGCTTGACCAAATAATCAATTTGTGCTTGGGGATAATGCTGACTAAGTTTCTCGCCAAGGGCAGTAGATAAAATAACATCACCTATGGATGCCGTTTGGATAACCAAAAATTTTTTGTCGTATTTACGATGAATATAATGCATAGGGTTTTTTTAAACAGCAACATTAAAATCGCGTAAAGCATCGTTTAAAGAAGTCTTTAAATCTGTCGAGGCTTTTCGCTTTCCAATAATTAAGGCGCAAGGAACCTGATACTCACCGGCAGGAAATTTTTTAGTATAGGTGCCCGGAATTACAACAGAGCGAGGCGGAATATACCCGCTAAACTCTATGGGTTTTTCGCCGCTTACGTCGATTATTTTGGTTGTTTTTGTAAGCACTACATTGGCCCCTAAAACGGCAGCTTCTTCTACACGTACACCTTCAACAACTATGCATCGCGAACCGATAAAACAATGATCTTCAATAATCACAGGCGCTGCTTGAACAGGCTCAAGTACACCCCCAATTCCAACACCACCACTCAAATGGACATGCTTGCCAATTTGCGCACAAGAGCCAACAGTTGCCCAAGTATCTACCATAGTATGACTATCAACATAAGCCCCAATATTAACATAACTGGGCATAAGAACTACACCCGGAGCAAGATAAGACCCATATCTGGAAAGCGCATGAGGAACCACGCGAACCTGAAGTTTAGCATAATTTGTTTTCAATGCAATTTTATCGTGAAATTCAAAAGGAGGCATACTGATGGCTTCCATTTTCTGAATAGGGAAATAAAGAATAACGCCTTTTTTTATCCATTCATTTACTATCCACCCCGAATCTGTTTTCTCCGCAATCCGGAGCTTACCGGTATCGAGCAAGGCAATAAGATCTCGGATGTCTTTTTGAATCGTTTTTTTAGTTAATAATTCACGATCTTCCCAAGCGGCTTCTATATTTTTCTTTAAACTTTCGTACATGCCAATTGATTTTATTAGACTGTAAAATTAGTCATAATTAATGGCGGGGCTGAAATTCTTATGTAGAAAATTTTACATAAAAATTGGCGCTAGCTAACACCAATCTTTTTGTTAACTTTGCAGCGGAAAAATTATGGGCAGAATTTTAGCAATCGATTATGGTCAAAAGCGTTGCGGCATTGCCGTTACCGACGAATTAGGAATTATTGCTAATGCATTGGATACGGTGCCTGCGAAAACGTTGATTGCTTATTTGACTAATTATCTGAAAAATGAAGAGGTGAGCACAATTGTTATTGGAGAACCCAAACAAATGAACAACAAACCTTCTGATGCGGCGCGCTATATCAATCCCTTTATCGGACGACTTAAAAAAGTTTTCCCCCATATTCCAATCGAAAGAATGGACGAACGGTTTACGTCAAGAATGGCATTTCAAAGTATGATTGATGCGGGTTTAGGGAAAAAAGCAAGGCAGAATAAAGAATTGATCGACAGCATCAGTGCCACACTTATTTTACAATCTTATTTAGAAACAAAAAATTACAAATAAATGTTTTTACCTATTGTAGCTTATGGTCACCCGACCTTAAAAAAAATGTCGAAAGATATTGATAAAGATTATCCCGGGTTGGACGAATTGATTGCCAGTATGTGGGAAAGCATGTACGAATCGAACGGTGTTGGTTTGGCTGCCCCACAAATTAATTTGAATATTCGGTTGTTTGTGATTGATGCTGATCCTTTTAAGGAAGAATATCCGGATGCTGCTGGTCAGAAAAAAGTGCTTATTAATGCGCATATAGTCGAAGAAGAAGGCGAAGAATGGAGTTTTCAGGAGGGTTGTTTGAGTGTTCCTGATATCCACGAAGAAGTTATGCGTAAACCGCGCATTCATATTCAGTATTACGACGAAAATTGGGAGTATCACGATGAATGGGTAGAAGGCATTGTAGCGCGCGTAATGCAACACGAATACGATCATATCGACGGGAAAATTTTTATCGAGCGATTGAGCGCTATGCGAAAAATGTTGCTTAAACGAAAACTAACCGATATTACCGAAGGCAAGATAGAGGTAGGATACCGGATGATATTTCCTAAAATCAAAGGAAAAAAGCGGTAGAATTTTTTTTAAGTCCCTGTAATTATTTAATTATTAATTGCAAGTCAACTAAAGGCAAATAGCTTATTATTTTGCTCCAAATTCGTATTTACTACAAACGGTTAACCGACTTTATTTCCATTTATTATCAACAGGTTTCTTAGCTTTATTGCTAAACGGCAGCCTAAAACCTAATGAATTGTTAATAACACAAACTTCGTATAAAAATTAGTTAGGCGACTTTATTTTTGAGCATTTATTGATTATCTTTGAACTTAATCTGTTCTCTTAAAGCCATATCTAATGAAATCAAAATCTATTTTCATCAGTTTAGTCCTTGTTTTTTTTATTTCAAATATTCAAGCCCAAGATAGTGCCAAAGATCATTTTAAGAATGGCATTAAAGAGTTTAAGAAAGCGATGTATCCGGAGTCAATAGCAAGTTTTACAAAGGCTATTCAAATGGATAATGCCTATACCGATGCTTTTTTTAATCGGGCGCTTGCCTATCAAGAAACAGAGCAATTGGAAAAAGCCATTGAAGATTACAACGCGGTTAATAAATTAGATCCTGATAATAAGGAGGCTTGGTTAAACAATGGCGAGCTCAGTTTTAAGCTAAAAAAGTATGCCCAAGCAGCAGGTAAATACGGACAGTATTTAAACCTCGAAAAAAAGGATTTGGCTATATACAATAAGATTATCAGTTCTTTATACGCTATACAGGAATGGCAAAAGGCTTTAAGTTATGCTAAACTTTCTCTGGAAGTAAAAAGTTTAAAAGAAACCTATTATATGATAGGCGATATCGAGTTTATACTGAAAGAGTACCAAAATGCAGAATCTGCTTTTCGCTCGGTTTTGGCCGAAGATTCTGAACATTTGAATGCACGCTTGTATCTGGCCCAAACCTTATATGAGCAAGGCCGTTACGACGATGCTATTGCTGAAGCCAATATGGCCTTAAGTAGTGTGAATTACAATAAAAAAGCCTTTTTAACACGTGTTTATTCTTTTCATAAAAAGCAGAATTTTCCTCAAGCCATTGCTGATTTATCTACAATGATTAATCAAAATAAAGACGACAACGATATTCTGGATTTGATCAATTATCGGGCAGATTTATATATGGAGTATCATCAACCTATGTTGGCTATCGCCGATTATTCTTATGTTATTCATCAGAATCCGCAACAAATTTATGCGCTTTATCATAGAGCAAAAGCGTATGAGTCAATTACTAAAAAAGATGCTGCGATTTTGGATTATACCGAAATCATTAATTTGTCGAATTCGATTGATGTTGATAAACAGGTTCTTAACGATTCTAAGACGGCATTAATAGAATTAAAAAGAGAAAATAATAATCCATTGATTGCGGTAATTGATTTTCAGTATGCCGATGGTCAATTATTCGTTCCTATCAATAAGAACAAAATAGAATTTAAGTTTAGAGTGAGCGATGAGAATCCGATAAAAGAAGTACGGGTAGAGGGTGGTAACGTAAAACAGTTGCCTTTAAAAGACGAAGCGATTTCGAAGCTTTTTCCCATTATTAATAATGAATACCTCGCCGAAATGGATATCTCCGATCGTAATGAGCTAATTATTACTGCAGAAGATGTTTATGGAAATAAAGAAAATAAAAGCGTTCTATTAAAGCGTATCGAAAAAAATACGCCGGAAATTTTATTCACTGCTCCGCCGATTGTAGATGGAACTGTTGTTCTGACAGCTGTGGATACGAGCACAATAAAACTGGAAGGACGTATTAAAGACGAAAGTTTAATTGCTTTATTTACGGTTAATAATGCGGATGTATCCATTAATAAGGAAGAAAAGAATCCGGGTTTTACAACAGAGGTCAATGTCAAAAATTTGAATAAACTGAGTATAGAAATCAAAGACAGCAATAACAACCGCTTTTCTAGAGATTATCCCTTGGTATATGATACGGTGGATAAAAAAACGAAAAAGTTGGGACTGAATCAAGTCGTAAAATCTACGGAACTGCCAATTGGTGTGCCCGTAGTTGTTCCTGTCGCTAATGTTGTTGAGCAAGAAATGGATAGCACAGCAGAAACAACAGCTGTTGAGCCAATTCCGGGCGAAAACTGGGTTGTTTTTATCGAAAATGCAGACTACGAATATTTTGAAAAGGAGAATAGTGCCGCTGCCGAAATTCGTACAATACAATCGGCGCTCTCGAATTATAAGGTGGATAAGATTATCCATAAACAAAACTTAACGAAAGATCAAATGGATCGCTTTTTTTCGATAGAATTACGCGATTTAATTAATTCAAACACGGTTAATTCTTTGGTGGTGTGGTATGCCGGTCAGGGTTTGTATTTAAACGATGTGGGCTATTGGATTCCGGTTAATGCTGAACTTGGTGATGAATTTGGCTATTACAATACAAATAATCTGAAAAACAGTATGCAACTGTATACAAATAGAGTTAGACATACACTCATTGTATCTAATGCTTGTATTTCCGGTCCTACTTTTCACCAACCAATGGATCTTTACCTAGAAATGAAGAAATGTACGGATTACACGGCATTAAAAAACCGATCGGCGCAGCTGTTTTTTGCTGAACGCTCCACGGTTGAATCTAACAAATCTGTTTTTACTGAAACATTTGCCAATACGCTTATTTACAATACAGAACAATGTATTTCGATGGAAGCTATTGTTTCGAAAGTGACTGAAACCTTAGTGAATGCAAATCAGAAAAAACCACAATTTGCTAAAATTGCCGACTTTTCAGATGAGAAGGGTACTTTTTTCTTTTTTAAAGATTAGATAGAAGTTCCAAGCTACTTGGGCAATATAAATCTGCTTTTAGTTAAACAGTTGCCAAATTACACCAAAAGAAATACTGGCATCGGGATTGGGATAATGCGGGCCAATAAAATAGTTTTGAGGCATATAGCTGGCATTAAATTGCTCGTATTTAAAGAAGATTCGAGCACGTTTTATTTTTGCATTAACAATTAAATCAACATAAGGATAATTCCCAAAAAGTTGTTCGTCTTGTAAATAAAACGAGCGTAATGCGGGCATATATGCATTTGCGTAATATTCGCTGTAATAGCGAACATTTACAGCAAGTTCCAAATCGAGGGCGCCTTTAAAAAGAGTATTGTTATAAAAGAATTTAGCGTTGGAATACAATTTTGGAACACGAATAATGTCAGGTTCGCTAAGGCCTTGATATACGAGATTAAGATCAATTCCGAAATGACCCATTTTTATCTCCTGAAAAGCCGAAATACTATAAAAAGAAATGGGTGCATTAAACTGTTGAGGCGTAGCCGTTTGATCAAAATAAAGATAATCGTGAATCAATCCAAATTTAGCTGTTAGTTGGGTCGATGGCCTTTTATAAAGGAAATTAATTTCTTGTTGTTTTTGGTTCTGAAAATTGTTTTCCCATTGAAAATACGAGCTGTAAAAGTGTTGATAAAACCA
>JBFHQD010000029.1:0-19335 GCA_041592395.1 Bacteroidales bacterium
GCGAAATAATGGCAAAAGCCAATCCGGAAATAATTGCCCAAAATAAGCCTTGCGTAATTTTATTTTCAAAACTAAATTCGGGCAAAATAATATAAATGCCAATTACACTTAAAAAGGCCGGAATCAAATTTTTGTAGCAAAACTTTTCTTTAAAAAACAAAGCTTCGAGCAAAGCACTAAAGATAGAAAAGGTAGAAACGCCCAAAATCCCAATAGCTACGCTGGATATTTGAATGGAATAAAAAAAAGTGAACCAGTGAAAAGCCAATAACGCACCGGCTAAAAAGAGGAAAAGAAAGTCTTTTTTAGTATTTAATCGGAACGATTTTTTGGTGGCCAACATATAGAAAAACAGGAAAAAAGCGGCGAAAAAAACACGCCCAAATACAATAAGGCTGGCAGGTAAATCGACCCATTTTCCAAACAAACCTGCAAATCCAAAGAGTAAAACAGCAAGATGAATTGCGAAAAGGCTCGTGGTTTTTGTCTTCATAGTGTTGGTAATTTGCGCTACAAATATGGTGAAGAATAGAAGATATTAAAGTAGTTTTGTAAAAAAAGCTTGAAAAAGATTCTTCTCATACGATTTAGTTCTATTGGTGATCTGGTATTAACCACTCCGGTTATTCGTACTCTAAAAAAACAAATACCCGATGCAGAGCTTCATTTTTTAACCAAAAAACGCTTCGTAAATATTCTCGAAAACAATCCTTATTTGAGTAAAATTCACAGTTTTGAAAAAGATTTGACAGAGGTCGTTCCGAATTTAAAAGCAGAAAAATTCGATCTTATCATCGACTTACATAAAAATTTAAGAAGCCAAATAGTTAAAAGACAACTTCGTGTTAAAAGCCTAAGCTTTAATAAAATAAATATCGAAAAGTGGCTTTATGTACAGTTTAAAATCAATCGTTTACCCAAAATACACCTTGTCGATCGTTATTTCGATGCTTTAAAACCTTTGGGTGTTAAAAACGATTTTTTGGGATTGGATTATTTTGAAGGAGAAGAAAATGCAAATATCAAAGAAAAATTGCCTGAAGCTTTTCAACATGAATATGTCGTATTTGCATTGGCCGGCACCTATTTTACTAAAAAAATTCCATTCGAAAAGTGGGAAGAAATGGCTCGCCTGTCGCCTTTGCCTATTTTGCTCTTAGGAGGGAAAACCGAAACCGAGCTTGCCGAAAAATTGCTAAAAATTGAGTTAAAGCAACCTGTTTTTAATGGTTGCGGGCATTTTAGTTTAAATCAATCAGCTGCCTGCATTCGCTCTGCAAATTTAGTTATAAGCGGCGATACCGGATTGATGCATATGGCAGCAGCTTATCAAAAAAAGATTGTTTCGCTTTGGGGAAATACCGTGCCCGAATTCGGAATGTATCCTTATATGCCTCAAAATAAGAAAAATACGATCATCATTGAAAATAAAAATTTAAAATGTCGACCTTGTAGCAAACTGGGTTACGACAAATGTCCAAAACAACATTTTAAGTGTATGATGGAGCTGGATGTTTCTAATGTATTTCGCCAAATTTAAGAAAAGGATTACCTGCAATTTCTTGAGCAATTGTAGTATAAGGTCCATGGCCAGGGTAGACTTTATAGTCGCCATCCAAAACAAAAAGCTTGTTATGAATACTATCCATAAGCAAATCTAAATCTCCGGTAGGCAAGTCGGTTCTGCCAATACTTTCGCGAAACAAAACATCACCTGTAATTACAAAACGATCGCTATCCGAAACAAAACATAAACTGCCGTTGGCGTGTCCCGGTGTATTTAAAATACGCAACTCGCTGTTTCCGAATTTGATACGATCTTTATCTGTGATTTCGATACTTGGGGCTTCAATTTCTTTTACTTGAACACCATAAATGGCCGCTTGCTGCGCTGCACCTTTAATAAATTGCAATCCGGCAAAATGAGCAGCATAATCCAAGTCGTATTTTTTCTTGATATGACCCACTCCAAAACAATGATCGAAATGCAAGTGTGTATTGTATGCGCCAACAAGTTTTAGTTGATTATCAGTGATATAAGCGTCGAATTCTGCTTCTTCATTAGAATCTGCAAATGAGGGATCAATGACTATAGCTTCCCCACTCTCGTCGCTAAGTATATAACAGTTTGTTTGAAAAGGGTTGTAAGCAAAGGATTTTATTTTTAACATGATATTTTCGTTTAAGTATGCAAATATAGGCAATTCAGTTGCTCACACTTGGTTAGGAATTTAAAAATTAACATCCATCATTATTTTCACATCCGTATAAATAAGGCCTTTTCATTTATTTTTAAAATGTCTTGGTTATGCTGCCGGCTCGTTAAAAAAAACACTAGTTTAGCCACTTTTATATAATAAGCAAATGAATATGTATAAAGCATTTTCTACATTTCAAAAAGCTACTATTGGGCTGTTTGCCTTATAAAACATTAAATATAAACGACAAAAATCTCTTAAAATGAATCCTTACTTTTTTCAAGTGGAGTCAAACAAATCATTCGAAACGGTTATTAACGATTTAAAAAAAGCGGTCGAAAACCACGGATTTTCAGTGATTTCTATCATCGACATGCAAAAGAAATTCCAATCCATCGGCAAAGAAAGCAAAGCCCTTAGTATTGTTCAGTTATGCAATGCGGAGATGTCTTATCATGCCATAACGATGAGTAAAAACATGTCTTGTATGATGCCGAAAGACATCAATGTTTATGAAGACGACAACAATAAAGTGCAGTTGGTTTTTATGCGTGCAAATACAGATATGCTTGAAGGCGCTTTTCCGAATATGAATATTACGGAGCTATCTTCAAAGGTTGGACAAATTTTGCAGGCAATTATTGAAGAAGCGGCGTAATTAACAAATAACTATTTATAGATTTATCCTTAAAATTGATCAATCATTTTTTCTATGGGTCTAGGGAGTGGTAATTCTGTAATTTCCAGTAAAGAGTATTTTAGAAAATCAGAATGAAGTTCAACAGTATTGGCTATCAAGAGGATAAAGCGCAAATGAATTTTTTGATGCGATAACACATGGATTTGGGTTGGCAGTATTTTATTAATTGTATAGTCGTTGAGCTTAAAAAGGGTTGATAGAGAAGCTAAATTAAGGAGTTCATTTTCCGATAATGCTTTTTCTGTTTCAATTAAAGGAAAATCATAAAGATTTTGCCATATATCTTTTTCACCGCGCTTCTTAAGCACAATATTGCCGGCACTATCCCGAAGAACAAAATAATTAAAATAGCGGTTTCTGACTTTCGTTTTTCCTTTTTTTACGGGGAGAAGATTGACTTTATCAAGAGCCAAAGCTTGGCAATGGTTTTTAAACGGACAACTACTGCAATCCGGATTTTTTGGCTTGCATTGTAGCGCTCCAAATTCCATTATGGCTTGATTATGTAAGCTCGGATTTTCTTTATCAAGTAATTCTTGAGCTATTTTTTTGAAATATTTTTGTCCTTTTAAGGTATTTATAGGTTCAAAAACGGAAAAATAACGGGCTAAAAATCGATAAACATTGCCATCGACTACCGCTTTTGGAATATCAAAAGCATGCGATGCAATGGCTGATGCTGTATAATCGCCTATACCTTTAAGGCTTAATAAGCTTTCGAAATTGGCCGGAAATTTTCCATTAAAATTGTCTACAATTACTTGTGCCGTTTTGTGTAAATGGCGTGCCCGAGAATAATAACCCAGTCCTTGCCAAAGTCTTAAAACCGTTTGTTCATCAGCCTTTGCGAGGTTTTCGATCTTTGGAAATTTTTCGATAAAGCGATAATAATAGCCGATTCCTTGATCTACTCGCGTTTGTTGTAAGATAATTTCTGACAACCAAATTTTGTAAGCATCTTTAGTTTGACGCCAAGGTAAATTTCTGTGATGCTCTTGATACCAGTTGATCAATTGATGGGAAATATGCATATAGGTTTAAAACAATTATCAGTGAGCTAATTAGGCATAAAAAAAGAATAAATATTTCTTTTCTTGTACAAAAAATTACATATCTTTGCATCCCATACAAATTTAAAGAAATAATTTAAAAACGATATTATCATGACAAAAGCAGAAATTGTAGCTGATATTGCAAACAAAACTGGAATCGAAAAAGTTGCTGTTCAAAAAACTGTTGAAGCATTTATGGAAGCTATTAAAGGATCTATGGCTAACGGAGAGAATGTTTATTTAAGAGGCTTTGGTAGTTTTACTATCAAGAAAAGAGCTGAAAAAACTGGTAGAAATATTTCTAAGAATACTACTATTATTATTCCTGCTCACAATATTCCAGCATTCAAACCTGCGAAAACCTTTGTTAGCGAGGTTAAAAACAACGTTAAGTAATTCTTAAATAGAAAATAAAATGCCAAGCGGAAAAAAGAGAAAAAGACATAAGATGTCTACGCACAAGCGTAAAAAACGTCTTAGAAAAAACAGGCATAAAAAGAAATAATTTGATTTATGCTATATAAGATTTGTTATGAAGCTTTTGCCTCATAACAAATCTTATTTTTTTTAATACTTGCTTTGTTTATAAACAAAAGCGTCAGAATAAAACTACCTTCCTTGTTATCTTCCGGCACTTAAAAGTTAAGTGCTTACTTTATGTACCTAAAAAACAACTAATGTGGACAAAGAATTAATTATTGATTCTCGTTCGTCGGAAGTAGAAATTGCTTTATTAGAAGAAGGTCAACTTGTTGAAATTCATAAAGATAAAAATAGCAACAACTATAGTGTTGGTGATATTTATTTAGGTAGAGTACGAAAAATAATGCCAGGCTTAAACGCGGCATTTGTTGATGTTGGATACGAACGTGATGCATTTTTGCATTATTTAGATTTAGGAGCTCAAATACGCTCCCTCGACAAATACACAAAACAGAGTTTAAGCGGTAGAAAAGAAAAAATTGATTTTTCCAGTTTTGAATTGGAAAAAGACATTGAAAAAACAGGCAAAATTACAGAGGTTTTAAAGCCCAACCAACAAGTATTGGTTCAGGTTGCAAAAGAACCTATATCATCAAAAGGACCTCGTATCTCAACCGAGATTTCATTTGCCGGCCGATATATCGTACTCTTACCTTTTTCGAATAAAATATCAGTTTCTCAAAAAATAAAGAGTAGCGATGAACGAAAAAGATTAAAACGACTGATTAACAGTATTAAACCACAGAATTTTGGGGTGATTATACGTACCGTTGCAGAAGGCAAAAAAGTGGCTGAACTGCATTCGGATTTAAGTCAGTTATTGGAACGCTGGGATCAAGTTTCCGGCAAATTAACCAAAGCGAAGGCTCCCGTTAAAGTAGTGAGTGAGCTCGATCGTACCTCAACGATATTGAGAGATTTATTAAGCGAATCCTTTAATCATGTACACGTAAGTGATTCGGATTTAGCAAGTGAAATAAAAGCTTTTATTGGTGGTTTTGCTCCCGATAAAATAAATATCGTTAAAGAATATAAAGGCGCTAAGCCTATTTTTGAGCAATTTGGTGTTGATAAACAAATAAAGAACTCTTTTGGTAAAATTGTCACCATTAAAAGTGGAATTTATTTGATTATTGAACATACCGAAGCGCTTCATGTGATTGATGTAAACAGCGGACACCGCGTTAATAAAGAAAAATCGCAAGAAGAAAATGCGCTAAGTGTAAACCTGGAAGCGGCGTCTGAAATTGCACGTCAGTTAAGGCTTCGCGATATGGGAGGAATTATTGTCATCGATTTTATTGATATGGCTCAAGCCCAAAATCGGCGCAAGTTATACCAACATATGAAGGATGAAATGGCAAAAGATCGCGCAAAGCATACCATTTTACCTCCTACAAAGTTTGGCTTGGTTCAGATTACACGGCAACGTGTTCGCCCCGAAATGAATATCTCTATTTTGGAACAATGTCCGGTTTGTGCCGGAACAGGCGAAATAAAGCCGAGTTCTTTATTAGTGGATGAAATTTACAATAAAATCAGCTACCTGATTCAAGAACAAAACGAAAAAGGCCTTTCTCTTACTGTGCATCCTTATGTTTATGCTTATTTGAAAAAAGGATTTATTTCTCAACAGAAAAAATGGTTTTTCGAATTTAAACGTTGGATTAAAGTTAAAGAAAGCTCGACTTTTCATTTTTTAGAATACCGATTTTGTAATAAATCCGGAGAAGAAATTAAGCTTTAAGGATAGAAGTTCAAAAGCAAAGACAAAATCTTTTAAAAACGATTAATCAATTTTAACGTTTTAGGATTTTGTCTTTGTTTTTTTATATTTTGGCAAGGCGAGAAATCGAATTGATTTCTATCTAATTAATACGCCAAGTAGAGCAACCGCAAAGATTACAACATAAATGGCAATCATAACGATAGTTAAAACGCCAATAAACTTATAGTGTTTCTTTAAATAGTGAAAAGAAGCGTTTATTTTCTCTTCATTTTCGGATTTGTAAGCGGTAATAAATCCATTAGAAAATCGAAATAAATAAAAGATGGGGAAAAAATATAATACAGCTATAGCGAAATAAATACCGGCAATAACACCGCTCGACAAAGCTGTACGACTTGCTTCCATATCCATGCTATCGTTTAATACGGAAAGAACCGGACCTATAAAGAGGCCCACAACAATTAAAAATCCGATTAATATAAAACCTAAAATGGCTATAAATCGCGCCCATTTTGAGGTATCATAAAGCCAATTGAGTGTTGTTTTTGATAATGCAATATTTTCCATAATTTTTTTTGTTTACACGAATATAAATGTTTTTAGGCTAAAACAATTGCGTTGGATTCAATTTTATCTTTTTCCTGCTCTTTTTATTCGATAAAGCGGTTGTATTAGACCATACAGTAAAAACGCCGATTCAAATTTTTGAATCAGCGTTTATACTAGAATAAGCCATAAATATCGAATTAAATTTTAGGCCCGTCTTCAACTAGGCGTTTCCCTTCTTCGTTATCTGTATATTTTTCAAAATTCTTTATAAATCTAGATGCCAAGTCTTTCGCTTTTACTTCCCAATCAGCAGCATTGGGGTAGGTATCTCTAGGGTCAAGAATTTTAGGATCAACATCATGTAATTTTATAGGAACTTCGAGATTAAAAATAGGTATTATTTTAGTTTCTGCTTTTTCAATTGAACCATCTAAAATCGCATCAATAATGGCTCGCGTTTCATGGATAGAGATTCGTTTTCCTGTTCCGTTCCATCCCGTATTTACAAGATAAGCTTTAGCCTCATGTTCATCCATTTTTTTAATGAGTTCAGCGCCATATTTTGTTGGATGTAAGCTGAGAAATGCAGCACCAAAACATGCTGAAAATGTGGGTTGTGGAGCGGTAACACCTCTTTCGGTACCCGCAAGTTTAGCTGTAAATCCCGATAGGAAATGGTATTTTGTTTGTTCATGTGTTAATTTGGATACCGGAGGCAATACACCAAAAGCATCGGCCGATAAGAAGATGACTTTATCGGCATGTCCGGCCTTAGATACCGGCTTAACAATATTGTGGATATGATATATTGGATAAGAAACACGTGTGTTTTGTGTTACAGAACCATCGTTAAAATCAATTTTCCCTTCTTTATCGAGCGTAACGTTTTCTAATAATGCATCACGCTTTATGGCATGGTAAATATCAGGTTCCTCCACCGGATCTAGGTTTATGGTTTTGGCATAGCAGCCTCCTTCGAAATTAAAAATACCATCGTCGTCCCAACCGTGTTCATCATCGCCAATCAAGGCGCGTTTTGGGTCTGTTGATAAGGTTGTTTTTCCTGTACCTGAAAGTCCAAAGAAAATGGCAACATCACCATCTTTTCCGCGGTTTGCGGAGCAGTGCATGGAGGGCATTCCTTTTAAAGGAAGGTAATAATTCATCATAGCAAACATCCCTTTTTTCATTTCGCCTCCATACCAAGTACCGCCAATAACCTGCATTTTTTCGGTCAGATTAAAAACCGTATAAACTTCCGAATTTAATCCTTGTTGTTTCCAATTTGGATTAACGGTTTTAGAGGCATTCATTACGACAAAATCAGGAGTTCCATAAGTTTCTAGTTCGGCTTCGCTGGGTCGTAAAAACATATTGGTAACAAAATGGGCTTGCCAAGCAACTTCCATAATAAAGCGCACCTTTAAACGAGAATCTTCATTTGCACCACTGTAAGAATCAACAACGTAGAGTTTTTTGCCCGACAATTGATTTACAGTCGTTTTTTTCAGATCGTTCCAAACCTCTTTTGAAATGGGTTTGTTGTCGTTTGGAGATTCGGGAGAGTTCCACCAAATGGTGTTCTCGGTAATACTATCCTTTACGATGTATTTGTCTTTTGGCGAGCGACCGGTAAAATCTCCGGTCATTACATTGATTGCACCTAACTCTGATACTTGTCCTTTTTCAAAACCTTCTAGGTTGGGATTTGTTTCATGAACATAAAATTCATCGTAGGATAAATTATAATAAATAGCTGATACATCTGATATTCCGTAAGATGCTAAATCTGCTTTAATCTTTTCTATATTTTTTGCCATATTTAATGTTTTTGAAACGAATGAATTTAATCGTTTGCATTAAACTGACAAATATAATAATTCTGTAATATGAAAATGGTCACATATGTACATATGTGACCATTTTTCATAATTATTATCGACTATGCACTATGGTAGGCAGCGTCAATACTGGCAATCATTGTAATATCTACAATTTCCTCAACGGAACTTCCCAATTGCAAAATATGAACAGATTTATTAAAGCCATTCAAAATCGGTCCGATTACTTTAAAATCGGATACAGATTGTAGGAGTTTATAGGCAATATTTCCGGAAGATAAATTAGGGAATATCAGTGCATTTGCACCGGTTTCGGCTAATTTAGAAAATGGAAAATTCTTACTTAATAATTCCTTATTCATTGCAAAATTAGCTTGCATTTCTCCGTCAACAATTATATCTGGATGATTTTCGTGCAAATAGGATGCTACTTCACGCATAGTATTTGGTGAAAAACCTTGATTACTTCCAAAATTTGAATAGGAGAGTAAAGCTATTCGTGGTTCAACTCCAAAATGGCGCATTGACTGAGCGGTTTGTAAAGTAATTTCGATCAATTGCTCCTTTGTTGGGTTTTTGTTCACCGTGGTATCGGCGAGGAATAAGGGGCCTTTTTTGGTTAAGAAGATATACATTCCGGAAACCAGCTTGGCATTATCTGCTTTTCCAATTACTTGTAAAGCCGGACGAATTGCATCGGGGTAATTTTTGGTGTGGCCAGAAACTAATCCATCGACCATGCCTGTTTCAACCATAGAAGAAGCAAAATAGGATCGTTTTTTCATATTAGCCATGGCGTCGTCAAAGGTCATTCCTTTGCGTTTGCGTTTCTCAAAAAGCATTTGAGCAAACTTGTGTCGAAGCTCCGCCTGTTCGTCGCATTTAGGATCAAGAATTTCGATATCATTCAGTTCCAAATGATTTTCTTCCGCAATTTGGAAAATAACTTTCTTATCTCCCAACAAAACAGGAATAGCTAAACCTTCATTAACGATAATTTCTGTCGCTTTAAGAATTTTATAGTTTTCAGCATCAGCAAAAACAATCCGTTTTGGATTTTTCATGGCTTGAGCCTTAATTTGTCGAAGAAGCGGATTTCCAATACCCAAACGCGTGCGCAAAACTTCTTTGTATGCTTCCCAATCGGTAATTGGATTTTTCGCAATTCCGGATTCAATGGCCGCTTTTGCTACTGCAGGAGCAACTGTTTCTATTAATCTTGGATCGGTAGGTTTAGGAATTAGATAATCTCTGCCAAAGGTAAGGTTTCCGATATCAAAAGCTCTGTTAACGGATTCAGGAACAGGCTCTTTAGCTAAATTAGCTAAGGCTATTGCTGCCGCAAGTTTCATTTCTTCATTTATACCTGTTGCTCTAACATCAAGAGCACCTCTAAAAATAAAGGGGAATCCCAAAACATTGTTGATTTGATTGGGATAATCAGAACGTCCGGTTGCTATAACAACATCATCGCGTGTTGCTTTGGCATCTTCATATGTGATTTCCGGGTTTGGATTTGCTAAAGCAAAAACGATAGGATTATCGTTCATGGTTTTAAGCATTTCGGGTTTTAAAACACCACCTATTGATAAACCAAGAAACAAATCAGCGCCCTTAACGGCTTCGGCTAATGTATGCAAGTCTTGATCAGTAGCAAATTCTAATTTTTCGGGACTTAAATTTGGGCGATCTTTGCGAATAACACCTCTACTATCGCACATCACGATATTTTCTGGGCGCACACCTAATTTTTTATACAATCGTGTACAAGAAATAGCTGAAGCGCCTGCGCCATTCACACAAACTTTTATTTCGTCAATTTTCTTTCCAATAACTTCAACCGCATTCAATAAGCCTGCCGAAGAAATGATGGCTGTTCCATGTTGGTCGTCGTGCATTAAAGGAATATTTAATTCTTCCTTTAAGCGGCGTTCAATTTCAAAGCATTCAGGAGCTTTAATGTCTTCTAAATTTATTCCGCCAAAAGTTGGCGCAATCATTTTAACGGTTTCCACAAATTTATCCACATCTTTGGTATCCACTTCAATGTCGAAAACATCGATATCTGCATAAATCTTAAATAGTAAACCTTTTCCTTCCATAACCGGTTTTCCTGCTTGAGCGCCAATGTCTCCCAGTCCGAGAACGGCTGTTCCGTTTGAAATAACAGCCACTAAGTTTCCTAAAGCGGTATATTTATAGGCGTCTTCCGGATTTTTTTCAATTTCTAAACAAGGCTCCGCTACACCTGGTGAATAGGCCAATGATAAATCTCTTATTGTTGAATGTGCTGTTGTTGGAATAACCTCTATTTTTCCGGGTCTTCCTTCGCTGTGATACTTTAAAGCATCTCTTTTAAATAAATTATCCATGCTAAATGTTTTATGGCAGTAAATGTTTTTTACAAAGATAAGTAGTTTAAATTACAAGCCGATGTTCTATGTGAATTTTATAACACTATTTTAATAGTAATAAATCAGCTTTTTATAGATCTTTGGTATGGTTATTTTAAATTTTGATATTTATAGCGTTGATTTTTGTTGTCGTGTAAGTGGTTTTTGCTTCTTTTATGCGATAAGCTTTTAAACAATGCACTCTTAATTGAAAGCAGGTTCTTGCTCTAAACCCGTTTATTTAATTTGTATTTTTACTCCATAAAGAACAATTTAACATTATAAAAATGTACGAATATTTAAATGGGAAATTAATTGAAAAAACCCCGGCTTATGTCATTCTAGATTGTCAAGGTGTAGGGTATTTTGTAAATATATCGCTCAATACTTTTTCGGCTTTGCCGGATAAAGAACAGTGTAAATTGTTTACTCATTTTATAGTTCGCGAAGATGCCCATATATTGTATGGTTTTATGGATGATTTTGAGCGCAATGTATTTCGCAATTTACTTAATGTATCCGGCGTTGGAGCATCAACGGCAAGAATGATTTTATCGGCTTTAACTGCCAATGAAGTAATCGATGCGATAGCTCGTGGCGATGTAGCTTTACTTAAATCGGTTAAAGGAATAGGTTTAAAATCGGCGCAAAGAATTATTATCGATCTGAAAGGAAAGCTCACGATGACCGAAGAGGAGAGCAGTATTTTGTCTTTTGCACACAATAGCTTAAAAGAAGAAGCGTTATCAGGTTTAGTGGTTTTAGGATTCAGTAAGCAGATGGCCGAAAAAGGAATTGATAAAATCCTGAAAGCTCATCCTGAAATTGAACGTGTTGAGCACTTGATTAAAGAAGTTTTGAAATTAATGTAATTAGGATAAATCAATTGTTCGAAAATTAAAGCAGCATATTTTGAGGATAAAAAAGAGAATATCGATCGTTGCGTTTCCCTTATTTATTGTTTTAATTCAAGTTTTTAGCCCTTTATTCTTAAGTGCAAAAAACGTTGAAAAAAGCAAAAATAATGGCGATTTTTTGATGGATTATTTTCCTATGCTTGCCGATACTTTAAAATCGGATACGAGTACTTTACGTTTTCCTCTGCCTCAAGATAAAACAGTTTTGTATTTTGGTACAACGCCTCAAAGCGCATTGTATTTGACCGATCCCTCGAATTTGCAAAATCGTTTTGTATACGATCCTTTAACGAATCGCTATGTTTTTACTAGCAAAATGGGCGATTTAAATTACCGACCTTCGCAAAAAATAGATCTGGACGAATATCGTGCTTTTGAGGCCAATCAAGCCTTGCATAATTATTGGAAACAAAAAGCAAGCGAAAGAACAGCAGCCGGACAGCAAGGGGGTATCCCGAAAATCCATGTGGGCGGTCAGGCTTTTGAGCGTATTTTCGGAAGTAATACCATCGATATTCGACCACAAGGATCGGCAGAATTGTTATTCGGTGTTGTAAACAATAAACGCGAAGATCCGGCCTTAAATGTGCGTCAACAAAGCACTACAAATTTCGATTTTCAACAAAAAATACAATTGAATGTCTTGGCCAAAATTGGCGATAAAATCGAATTTAAAGTCAATTACAATACCGAAGCTACTTTCGATTTTGAGAATAAACTCAAGCTCAAATACGAAGGAAAGGAAGACGAAATTATTCAATTGATCGAAGCCGGAGATGTAAATCTACCGCTTACCAGTACCTTGATTCAAGGAAGCCAAAGCCTGTTTGGCGTGAAGACCAAACTCAAGTTTGGAAAAATGACTATCACCTCGGTCTTTTCTGAACAAAAAAGCGAATCTTCATCCATTACGGTTCAGGGGGGTGGACAGCAAAATAATTTCCGTTTAAAAATGGATGAGTATGAAGAAAATAGGCATTTCTTTTTGGCGAAATATTTCCGTTCGAATTACGAAAGAGCAGTAAGTGAACTTCCGGTCATCAATTCCAATATCAATATTACTAAAATAGAAGTTTGGGTAACAAATATCGGTGCACCACTAACCGAAAACAGAAATATTTTAGCGATGCAAGATTTGGGCGAAAATCAGAGTTATAATCCTTTGTTTACGCCCAATACTAATTCGGCACTTCCGTATAACGATGCCAATAATTTAAAGCGTGTTATCGATACCAGTCGTATACGAAACATCAGCGCTATCACTTCTTATTTGCAAAGCGGTAGTTTAAATTTGGTTTCAGGCATTGATTATGAAAAGGTTGAATTAGCCAGGCAATTAAAACCATCAGAATACACTTTAAATCGGAAATTGGGTTTTATTTCGCTCAATACACGTTTAAATTCCGATCAGGTTTTGGCTGTTTCTTATCAATACACGGTTATTGGCGACAATAAAATATATCAAGTCGGTGAATTTTCTGATCAAGGTGTTGTAGCGCCAAATACCCTTATGGTAAAGCTGATAAAAAGCACAGCAACAAATACACAAATCGATTTGTGGAAGCTGATGATGAAAAATGTATATAATATTGGCGCTTACCAAGTGAATAAAGAAGATTTCGCCTTTAATATTTTATATACCGGCGGAGCCGATGGTGTACCCAAAGGCTATTTATCGGAAGGCCCTGACGATGTAAAAGGCGTGAGTTTGATAGAAGTGATGAACTTCGACAGGCTCGATCAGCAACTCAATCCAAATCCCGATGGAATTTTCGATTATATCGATAATGCTGCTTCAAATGGAGGAACTATTCAAGCCTCGAATGGCCGTATCTTTTTTACCATGCTCGAACCTTTTGGATCTTATCTGCGCAAAAAATTAGCCAACGATGCTTTGGCCAATAAATATTGTTACGATTCCCTTTATACACTTACAAAGACGGGTGCACAACAATATCCGGATAAAAACAAATTTTTGTTGGAAGGCTCATTCAAATCCTCAACGGGTTCAGAAATTGCCTTAAATGCATTAAACGTACCACAAGGTTCGGTAAAAGTTACGGCCGGAGGAATTCCGCTCCTAGAGAATGTGGATTACACGGTTGATTATACGCTTGGTCGTGTTCGAATTATTAACGAAGGTATTTTAAGTTCGGGAACGCCCATCAATATTTCGATGGAAAGCACCGCTGCTTTTAGTTTACAGACAAAGCGGATGATGGGAACGCATATCGATTATGATTGGAGCAGAAACCTGCACTTGGGAGGTACCTTTTTAAACCTTAGCGAAAAACCAATCACTCAAAAAACAAATATTGGCGACGACCCCATTAACAATACGATTTACGGATTCGATTTAAGTTATCAAAAGGAATCGAGATGGATTACAAAAATGGTGGATAAACTGCCGTTTATTGAAACCGATGCGCCTTCAATGATCACATTTAATGGCGAATTCGCTCATTTCTTGCCGGGCCATTCAAGAGCCATTGGCGATAGTGGCACTTCGTATATCGATGATTTTGAGGGAACGAAATCAACAATTGATTTAAAAATGGTTTCGAAATGGGCGATGGCAAGTACGCCACAAGGCCAAACGCAAGCCGGCATGTTTCCCGAAGCCGGTGTGGGCTCGGGATTGGTTTACGGAATGAATCGCGCAAAGATAGCCTGGTATATTATCGATCCGCTTTTTTATGATCAGGGAAATCTTCGTCCGGCCAATATTACAAAAGAAGAACTATCGAAAGACGAAGTTCGTCAGGTATTAGAAAAAGAAGTTTTTCCGGCCAAAGAAACACCTAATGGATATCCAAGCAATATTCCTGTTTTTAATTTGGCCTTTTATCCTGAAGAGCGCGGAGCCTATAATTATGATGTGGATGGAGTGAGTGGAATTTCCTCCGGCATCGATGCGCTTGGTAATTTAAGAAATCCGGCCTCACGTTGGGGCGGAATTATGCGTCAAATAGAAACCTCCGATTTTGAGGCAACCAATATAGAATATATCGAGTTTTGGATGATGGATCCTTTTAGCAACGATCCAAACAGTAGAGGTGGTCAGTTGTATTTTAATTTGGGCGATGTTTCGGAAGATATTTTACGCGATTCTAGAAAAGCCTACGAAAATGGTTTGCCAACATCCGATATAGTTCAAGATATTGATACTACTCTTTGGGGCAGAGTTCCCGTTTTACAATCGCTTGTCGATGCTTTTGATAATCAACCGGCTTCCCGACCTTATCAGGATGTGGGATTGGATGGCTTGCCCGACCAAGAAGAAAGAAACTTTTTTCAAGACGTTTATCTCAATAAAATTAATTCGAGTTATGGTGCAAGTTCCTTGGCTTTTTCAAAGGCGAATGAAGATCCCTCAACCGATAATTACCATTATTTTAGAGGCAGCGATTTTGATGAAAATGCAGAATACAGCAGCATTTTAAATCGCTATAAAAAATACAACGGAACGCAGGGAAATAGCCCCGCTTCGGAATTTAGCGGCGAAGCTTATCCAACCATGGCCACCACCTTACCCGATGTGGAAGACATCAATAGAGACAATACCTTAAGCGAGGCCGAACGCTATTATCAGTATGTTATTGATCTGCATCCGGATGATATGGAAATCGGGAAAAATTTTATTACCGATATTCGAGAAGGAAACGGCTCGTCGGAAAAAGAAAATGGAGAACCCATCTACACGAAATGGTATCAGTTTAAAGTGCCTGTTCGAAGTCCCAGCAAAGTGGTTGGTGCCATCAACGATTTTAAATCCATTCGCTTTATGCGTATGTTTATGAAAGGTTTTGAACAGCCAAAAGTGTTGCGCTTTGCAACTTTAGAATTGGTGAGAAGCGATTGGCGGCGCTATCAATATGATTTATTGAGTCCGGGAGAATATATTCCTGATGATACGCAAAGCGAAACCGTTTTTGATGTAGCTGCCATCAATATTGAGGAAAATGGAAGTCGTTATCCAATTCCTTATGTTATCCCTCCGGGCATAGAGCGCGAAATAAATATAGGCACAACCAATTTGCAAAGAAGAAACGAACAAGCGATGCAAATTGTTACAAGCGAATTATTAGACGGCGATGCTAGAGCAACCTTTAAAACGGTAGATTTTGATTTTAGGCGTTATAAAAAACTGAAAATGTTTGTTCATGCCGAAAAGTTAAAGCAAGAAGACAAACTTGAAAATGGCGATCTTACCATTTTTATTCGCTTGGGAGCCGATTTTACGGAAAACTATTACGAATATGAAATCCCTTTACAATTAACCGATTGGGGGACTTCTGATCCGGAAGCCATTTGGCCGGAGACCAATCGTTTTGATATCGATTTGGAACATTTGGTTGATGTTAAATTAAACAGAAATATTGCGGAAAGAGAAAGTGTCAGTATTTTAAATAGCGGAAGTCTTTATTCGGAAATGGATGGCGATAACGTAATAACGGTAAAAGGCTCGCCTAGCATTAGTGATGTAAAAGCCATAATGATCGGGATTAGAAATCCTAAAAAGAATAGTGTAAACAGCGCTGACGATGGCATGCCAAAATCTGCTGAAATATGGCTGAACGAATTGAGGGTAAGTGATTTTGATAATAAATCGGCTTGGGCTGCTACTGCAAGAGCAAAAATCGATTTGGCCGATTTGGGGAATGTTATTATTTCCGGATCGAAAAGTACAGCCGGATTTGGGGGTTTGGAGAGCGGAATAACGCAGCGCCAATTGGATAATATCACCAATTTTGATATCGCTACGAATTTAAAAATGGGTAAATTTTTCCCGGAAAAATGGGGTGTCCAAATTCCTTTGCATTTCGATTATTCAGAGAGCAGACTCGATCCTGAGTTTAATCCTTTAGATCCGGATATCAATTTTCAGAAAGACCTCGACAGTTACTCTACCAAAGCCCAAAGCGATTCTGCGCGTAATGTTGCTCAGGATTTTACGGTAAGAAAAAACATCAATTTTATCAATGTTCGGAAAGACCGTACGAGTGCAAACAGCGGCAAAACCCATTTTTATGATTTGGAGAATTTAGATGTTTCTTATTCTTATTCTGAAGTGTTTCATCGCAATATCGATATCGAATACCATTTGAAAAAAGCGTATCGTGGTGGAATAGGTTACAATGTAAACCTTAATCCAAAACCCGTAGAGCCGTTTAAAAAGGTCAAGTTTTTAAGTGGTAAGAATTGGCGAATTATACGCGATTTTAATTTTTACTTAAAGCCACGTTTATTTACATTCCGAACCGATATCAATCGAGAATATGAGGATAAGAAATTGAGAAACAAGAGTATAGGTGATATACCCATGCGTTGGACCTGGAGTAAGCGTTTCGACTGGAACAGAACTTACAACTTGCGTTTCGATTTAACCAAGAGTATGAAGCTGGATTACAATGCCAAAGCCAGCGCATTTATCAGCGAACCCGAAGGACGCATCGATCGTTCTGATAGTGAATACATGACTGAATACCGCGATTTTGTGCTTAAAAGTGTCTATTCCGGTGGCAAGATGAATCAATTTGATCAAACTACGGGATTAAATTATACTTTACCAATCAATAAAATTCCTTTGTTCAACTGGGTAAACGCAACAGCGCGTTATCAAGGGGAATATCATTGGATGGCTTCGCCCGAAAGTTTACAAGATCGTTTTGGGAATAGCATCGAAAATTCCAGTTCTGTGCAACTAAACGGTAGCTTTAGAATGACTAATCTGTACACAAAAATCCCTTATCTGAAAAAAATAAGTACGCCAAGCAGAAGACAAAATAGTCGTCGAGGATCACCCGCACGAAACAGTCAGCAAGTGCAAAACGAAGAAGACAAACTTTCTACAAAAATTTTAAACGAAACACTCAAAGTGTTGATGATGTGGAAAGACGCCTCAATAACGTATTCTGAAAATAAGGGAAATTATTTGCCCGGATTTATTCCTGAACCCGATTTATTAGGTACAAATTGGTCGAAAATGGCACCCGGTTTGGGTTATGTTTTCGGATTAGAAAACGATATTCGCTATCAGGCAGGAGTGAATGGTTGGTTGTCGAAAGATTCGGCTCAAAATCAAATGAGCGTTAATAAATACAGTAATGATTTAAACATAAGAGCAACTTTAGAGCCAGTTAAAGATTTTCGAATTGAATTATCGGCATCGCGCACTTCTACGCAATCGTCAGAAGATTATTACAAATGGTCTGAAGAAGATTTTAGTTTTCAATCTTTTGGTGCCATGGAACGCGGTAGTTTTAGTATGTCGTTTTTAAGCATCGGTACAGCGTTCAAAAAAATTAATGATGACAACAGTTCGGAGCCTTACGAAAATATGCGCGCTTACCGATTGCCAATTGCGGAGCGCTTGGCCGACGATAATCCAAATTGGAATGGCATGTATAACGATTCTACGGGATTTCCGATTGGATACGGACCAACATCGCAAGATGTAATTCAAGGTGCATTTCTTGCCGCTTATACCGGAAAAAGTCCACAAAATGTGATGTTAGGCTATTTCCCAAAGATCCCTTTGCCCAATTGGCGGTTTACTTATAAAGGCTTATCCAATATTCAGTTTTTGAAAAAATGGTTTAAAAACATCACGATCTCGCATGCCTATCGTTCTTCCTATAATATTGGCTCCTATGTTTCCAATATTCAATATCAAGAAGTGAATGGGCAAGCCTCAGCTTTGAATGATAACGCTGATTTTCAGGCAAAATACGACATTTCTTTGTTGTCTATTTCCGAACAATTTAGTCCTTTAATCCGTCTGAACGCAACTCTAAATAATAGTATGCTGGTAAATTTAGAGTTGAAGCGCTCGCGGAATTTGGCCTTGAGTTTTGTGAATAATCAATTAACCGAAGTCGTTAGTCAGGAATATGTTTTTGGTCTCGGATACCGATTAAAAGGACTTAAAATCAATATTGCGTCGGGTAGTGGAAATGGGCGCAAACAAGTGAATAGTGATTTGAATATGAAACTCGATTTTTCATTACGCGATAACCGAACCATTTTACGGCGAATAGACCAAAATATCGATCAGGTGTCTTCCGGTCAGAAAATTATGTCGTTAAACTTTTCAGCCGATTATATGATGAGCCAACGAATGACCATGCGTTTTTATTTCGATCAGGTGATCAACAACCCCTATATGGCCAATCAATATCGAAATTCTACAACAAATGGCGGAATTAGTATGCGCTTTACTTTGGCACAGTAGTTAAAAATCCAACTTTTCTAGCGCGCTTTTAAGTCCGAATTTCTTGCGAAATACCCAGACAGAAAGGTAAACAATTGGAGTATCGATCAATGCAATCAATACTTTAAATAAGAAACCTTGAATAAGCAAATTGGTAAACAAATGCCATTCAATAACTTCAAAATAACAGAGGATGAGAAGAATTAGAAAGGTATCAATAAATTGCGAAGAGAAAGTCGATCCGTTATTTCTTAACCATA
>JBFHQD010000030.1:0-19224 GCA_041592395.1 Bacteroidales bacterium
ACTTGTAAAGAATCGTAAGCGATCTCATTGCTGTATTCGCTGGCAATGAGTTTTAATAGCGGTGTAAACATATCCGCTTTTCTCATATGGTATTTTAAATCTGCGCGTTCCTCATTTTCGAGTTTTCTGTCTTCCTGAAGAAAGTTATAAGATTTGTAAGTATCAACCATACGAGCGGTTTCGTACAAGAGCGAGCGAATAGCATCGACTTTAACTCTCATCTTTGTAATCATTTCATAAACAGCGGGGTAATGAATAATGGCTTTGCCAAATTGTTCCCGCTCTTGAGCATATTTTAAAGCTTCGCGATAGGCCGCTTCTGCAATACCTACACTTTGTGCTCCTACACCTAAGCGTGCCGAATTCATCAAAGACATCACGTATTTAATCAAACCCAGTCTTCGATCGCCAACCAATTTTACGGGCGCATTTTTAAATACCAACTCACAAGTTGGAGAACCTTTGATTCCCATTTTGTTTTCGATACGGCGAACAATCATGCTTTTTTCGTTTCGGTCGTACACAAACAAGGAGAGTCCGCGACCATCAGAAGTACCTTCTTCAGAGCGAGCCAAAACCAAAGAGATATGAGCATCGCCATTGGTAATAAAACGCTTAACCCCGTTTAAATACCATTGATCTTCTTTTTCGTTATAAGTTGCTTTTAATTGAACGGCTTGCAAATCAGATCCGGCATCGGGTTCAGTAAGATCCATGGCTGCGGTTTCGCCCAATGTAAAGCGTGGCAAATACTCTTCTTTAATTTCTTCAGAGCCAAACTCGTGAATCGTCTCCGCACAGTCTTGAAGTCCCCAAATATTGGCGAAGCCTGCATCAGATCTCGAAACGATTTCGCCGGCCATAATATAAGGGACGATTGAGAAATTAAGTCCGCCAAATTTCCGAGGCAAAGAGATTCCGGTTAAACCGGCTTCGACAAGGGCTTGGTAATTCTCTACAGTTCCTTTGGCGTAATGTACTTCATTGTCAACGAGGGTAGGGCCGTCGTGATCTACATCTTCGGCATTCGGAGCGATGATATCGCCACAAATTTCCCCGACAATTTCCATTACTTTTTCGTAGCTGTCCATAGCATCCTCGAAATCGAGGGGCGCATAATCGAAAGTTTCTTTATCGGTATAATTTTTTTCTTTCAATTTCACTAATTTTTCCATGCTTGGATGGTTTAAGTGAAATTTTAAGTTTTTATTGTCAGTATAATAATTAGCCATTTTATTTCGAGTTTTCTTTATAATACTTAATCATCTTAGGAATTACTTCATCCACACTTCCGTTTATCGTATAATCGGCAATATGATTGATAGGCGCATGGGGATCGGTATTGATTGAAATAATTTTGGATGATTCGTTCATTCCGGCGCTGTGCTGAACGGCACCTGAAATTCCGCATGCAATGTATAATTTAGGGCGGACGGTAACGCCGGTTTGTCCAATTTGACGTTCGTGAGGGGCGAAACCGGCATCAACAGCAGCTCTTGATGCACCCACTTCTCCGCCTAATAAATCGGCTAATTCGGTCAAAAGCTGAAAATTTTCAGCACTCCCAACACCATATCCACCGGAAACAATAATCTGTGCGTTTTTAATATTGATTTTCTGCTTTTCGATATGTCGATCGATAATTTGCACCGCAAAATCCAGATCGGTAAATACATTTTTAAGATCAATAGGAGTCAATTTAGCTTTGTAATTTGCTGATTTGATCTCCTTTTTCATTACGCCTTCGCGCACAGTTGCAATTTGAGGACGTGTTTCAGGATTGATAATGGTAGCAATAATATTACCTCCAAAAGCAGGACGAATCTGATATAGCAGGTTCTTATATACTTTTTTTAGTTTTTTGTCTTCATGATCGCCAATAATTAAACTCGTGCAATCGGCAGTTAATCCACATTTAAGTGCGGAAGCTATTCTTGGAGCAATATCTCGTCCTATCGAGCTGGCTCCAAACAACACTATTTCAGGTTTTTGTTCTTTAAAGAGATGGATTAAAACGCGGGCATGTGGACCGGTAGTAAAAGGAAAGAGTCTTTCGTCATCAGCAGTGTGGATAATATCAACCCCATAAGGCATAATTTCTTTTTCAATGCCTTTAAGTTTCGATCCAATAACAACAGCTTCCAGTTTTATTTTTAATTCATCGGCCAAAGAACGGCCTTTGGTAAGAAGTTCCAAACTGACATCTGCAATATGGCCTTCTTCCGTAATTTCACAATAAACAAATAGATTATTCACGTTCTGTTTTTTTAGTTTTTAATAGAATTAACCAATGATATGGCTATCGAGCAATTCTTTCATTAATTCATTGATTTCTTCATTATCAGTTCCTAAAACCTTGGCATTCTTGGATTGAAAAACAACATTTTGAATCGTTTTTACTTTTGTTGGCGAACCTGATAGTCCAAGAGCTTCAACGTCGGCCTGTATATCATCAACCGTCCACTCTTCTATATTTAAATAGGGGCGTTCGTTGTATAAATGGGTATAATCTTTGGTTTCGTTTTGAAGTTCGGTTAATGTTTTTGCGTGTTTATATTTCATTAATCTTTTGGCGTTTCTTGGGCGACAATCAGCAGCTGAGCCATGCACGGTAATAGCCAAAGGAAAAGAGGCTTTTACTGTTTCTACACCTCGTTCTAAACGCCTTTTTATGGTAATGTCCTTTTCTGTAACTGCGACTAGCTCTTCGGCATAAGTAACCTGTGGAATGCCTAGTTTTTCTGCAGTTTGGGGACCAACTTGAGCCGTATCACCGTCGATGGCTTGTCGGCCGGCAATGACCAAATTATAAGGAGCTAGTTTTTTGATGGCTAAAGAAATAGCATAAGATGTAGCTAAAGTATCGCTGCCTGCAAATTTCCGATCGGTTAAAAGAAAGCCTTTATCTGCTCCTCGGTAAATCGACTCACGTATTATTTCTGCTGCCCGAAACGGTCCCATAGTCAGAACAACGATTTCGGCATCTTTAATACGGTCTTTTACACGCAAAGCAAACTCCAATGCGTTTAAATCTTCAGGATTATAAATGGCCGGAAGTGCTGCTCTATTTACAGTACCATCTGCTTTCATAGCATCTTTACCAACATTTCGCGTATCCGGAACTTGTTTGGCAAGTACAATAATTTTAAAACTCATTCGCTATAGTATTAATTTTTAGTTGTTTATAACTTTGGAATAATCAGCTCTAAAATTCCAAACTATTTTTTCATATTTTCGAAACGAGGACAAATGTAAAAATAATGACTTAGCTCACAAAATTTAGAATGTTAATTGGACGAATAAAAAAGCACTTCCACACCCATCTTGATTTTCGCTCTTTTTCGATTCCCTGTTTTTGTCGCAATCCAAAGACTTGTCGCGATCCTTTTTTAAGCTTTCTTAAAATTAGAATTTCGCCTTTTTTGACTTTAAACAGTGCTTGTCAGATGGGTGGCTTATGGCCTTAATCCTTAGGAATACTATCATGATTAATCAAAAGGAGACTCTTTCTGAATGACTTAAGGTATTGGCACCCCAATCTTTAAACAAATTTGATTCGCCTGAATAAGCATAAAAATGATCCCTTTTTTAAGCTTCATTCTGTTTAAAAACCACTTTTCAGAAAATGTCCAAATAAAATAATTATTCTCATAATGAGAAGAATGAGAGTAATTAGAATATATATTGAGGTATTTTATAATACTGTATATCAAAAGGATAGATCAAATTTATATGTTTTGGCACGTACTTTGATAAGTTCTGGATGCAAGCAAAATGCAGCAGCTAAATAAGCGCTACTAAACATTGCAAATGATTTGAACTAATAAAAACAAAAATAGACAGCAATGTCATCAACAATGAAAAGATCTAGTACTTACTCAAAAAATAAATCTATATGAAAAAAGCATTTCAGTTATTCTTAATTATAGGTTTAGTCGTTACAGCTTGTAATAAGCCTACTTCGATTCCCGCTCAACAAGAAGTGCAGTTTTTGGCAGCTACGGTTGAAAGTGGATTTAAAACCAGTGATGATATTTGTGATAATGGTATGGCGCATTATGCGATACTGCTTATTCAGCCTTTAGATAGTTATGGTGTGTCGAGCGGAAATCTAATTACAAAGACCTTAGAGGTTTTCTATTTAAATGGAAAAATGTATACAACAACAATTAGTTTGTCGCCCGGAAAATACCAACTTACTTCTTTTATATTAATGAACGACGCCGGAACACCTAACGATACATCCGATGATCAGGCCGTTTATGCAACGCCAACTGATGGTTCTGTTTATGGCGAGTTAGTCGAAACTAATTTACCCTTGAATTTTGATGTGATGAATTTTATGAAAAACGAAGTGACTATCCAGGTTCTTTGTTTTCAACCTGCCGATTACGACAAGTTTGGTTTTAATTGGTTTGCGGTTGACGTGATTACCGTAACCGAAGAAAAAAGTTTTTGCTTTTTTGGTGATATCTGTTTAGACGAAACCGATTTGGATTATTATTCATCCAATTATAACCTATATCAAGAGCAGACTTATGGTGTTCGCCACGATCTTCCTGCCATTTTTAGAATGAAAGTTTCGAAATGGACGGTAGTTTCTCCAAATGAAGGAACGCAGCCCAATAACAATTCGCAGATGTGGGTCGATTTACAGGATGTTACCAATCTAAAACCGCAGGGCGACGAAACTTTTCCATTGTATGGCGAAGGCGCTCCGCTTTGTGTTCAAGATTTTGAAAGTCAATATCCTGGCGAAACAATTCGCTACAGCCTTTGGGTGTATATGAAAGAAACAACGGGGGAGTATTGGAACGTGAATTACGACGATTTGGAGGCTTTTGAATCGGATGGTTTTCGTTACCGATTTGTGAAATCCTGGTACAATACAGATGCAGATAAGCCTACCGATGTAAACGGAAATGGAATGATCGACTTTGTGATTGGTGATTGCACCCCCGATGCTGATCTTGTTATTAAATACGAAGATATTTCAAACTAAATTATAAAACATGCCTTGGCATATAAAAACGAAGCTATTATGAAAAACCTATTTTTTGTCATCTTATTTGTTCTGTTTATTGCGATGGTGTCTTTTAATTTCCTTACCTATTAAACAGCAATTGAAAATTAAAAATAAAGAAAATCGATTTAATACACGTAAAAAACAATTTATTATGAAAAAACTATTTTATTTGTTCTTGTTTATTGGTTTAGCAGTGACGAGCTGTAATAAACCCGAATCTACCCCTCTCGAGCAAGAGGTTACATTTAAAGCTTCCGAATTATCCACCGGATTTAAGGCGGGTGATATATGCGAAAATGATGCAGCAAGCTATGTTGTCATAAAAATTAAAGATCTATCAGATAACAGCATTAGTACTGTAACTGTTGATGTATTTTATTTGGCTGATGAAATTTACACCAATTCATTGAAATTAACTCCTGGTGATTATCAGGTTACTGAATTCATGCTTTATGATGACGGTGACGATAATATCGCCGGAAATACAGATGATCAATTGGTTTATGCAACTCCTTTTGACGATTCTCAATTGGGATTATTAACACAACAAACTTTACCTGCTGATTTTACAGTTGGTGCTTTCCTCAAAAATGAAGTTACACTTGATATTTTTTGTTTTGACGAAACTATCTATGAAGATTTTGGATTTAGCTGGTTCCAGTTTAATTTCCACCACATTGGAAGCGATTTAGTTTTCTTTGGTGACTTCTGTACTAAATATTACGAAGATTATACTTCTACTCCTTATGCTTCTCAAGCTAATGGTTTACAACATGATATGCCTGCTGTTTTCGAAATAGAAGTATTGAAAAATGGTAGTCATTATATGACATACAGCAATGCTGGTTGGAATGGTGAAGGTGCTCCTTTAATGGTTCCTAACCCTGATAATTCTAATGTTGCGGGCGAAGAATTTGAATTCGTTTTGTCAATCTTAGTTAAAGTGGGTGATGATTTTGAATATGTTCCCTTCTATACTTGGTCAAGAACTGATAATGGTACCTTATTGGGCGAAGATAATAACCCATTTGTTATTGGTGACGATGGTGTTATTGACTTTGTTTTAGGTAGCTGTGTTCCAAATGCAGACTTAGTACTTCCTCCTTATATGAACTTACCTGAAACAGCTACAGTTAAAACGGGTAATACCACTGGTGGTAGTTTAGGTACTTATTTTGATGTTACTTTATCCGATATAGGTGCTGGTTTTGATATTCATAATGGCAACTATGGTGTTTATTGTGCAGATACTGACAATCAAATTAGTTTAAATCACACGTATTCCGGAATGAATGTATTTTCATCACTCTATCTTGCTGATCTTCCTAATGATTATAGCGTTCAAAAAGATCGTTTCGATAATATCAACTGGTTGGGCAATAATTTGAGTCAATATGGTGTACAGGGTACTGATTATACTTGGAAAGATGTTCAAAATGCCATTTGGTTAATCGCTGGTCAAACACCTACCGGACTTGGTACTCCAACTGCAATAGCACAACAAATGAAAACCGATGCTATGGCAAACGAAGGTTTTGCTCCTCCTGTAGGCGGATTTGCTGCGGTAATATTTGCAAAACCTGATGCAAGTCTTCAGTTGATCTTTACACTTGTAGACCCTTGATAATTAATATATTTTGATTACGAAGAGGAGGCTTTGGCTTCCTCTTTTTTTTCACTTTAAACGGTGCGCATTAAGTTATAGAACTTCTATTGAAAAAGAGTTTAAATCTGCCTTGAATACAGAATTCTATTTAAAATACAATAGTCCATATAAAAGATTTATTCTCAATATGAGATAAAAAGGAATAAAGAGAAAATATATATACATCATATATATAGCAGTAATACAGTGCTTTACAATGTAAATACAATCAATGGCACATTCTTTGATAACTAAGAAATGAACAAAAATTAAAGTATTATGAAAAAGTTGTTATATCTATTCTTACTCATTGGTTTAGCAGTATCAAGCTGTAATAAACCCGAAGTACTTCCTACTGAAAAAGAGGTCGTATTTCAAGCTTCCATGGGCGGATCCAATTTTAAAGATGGAGATGCTCAAGCATTTGATTGTACAACTGAAGGTGCTACTTACGCTGTTATAAAAATAAATGGTATTGAACAAACCGTTAATTTAATTCGTGATGAATATGGTGCTGTTTATACAGAGTCGATAAAATTACCCGCTTCAGCAGATGGAGCAACAACATATTCTCTTGATTCTTTTATATTGTATAATGATGAGGGTGATGAAGTTCTTGCCATCCCTATGATTGGTTCTGATTATGCAAAATACGTTACCAATCCATTACCTATGGATTTTGATGTTGATGCCTTTTACAAAAACGAAGTTCCTATTCAAGTATTATGTTTCGACGAAACCGTGATTAATCAATTTGGTTTCTCCTGGTTTTCACTGGATGTTACAGCCATAAGAGAAATTTGCTTTTTTGGTGATATTTGTGTGGATGCCAATAATTATATGGGATCTTTATATGAAGGTCAACGTAATGGTTTGCAACACGATATGCCTGCCATATTCGAAGTTCGAGTTTCTACTTGGAACAAGACTACAAACGATTGGAATGCGCCTGAAGTTATTAAAAATAACGAAACCAGCGAAGCAGCTCTCTTAACATCGGATACTAGCGATGATTATGATTGGTTGGGCGAAGGTGCCGCACTATGTGTTCAATTCCCTGATTATGCCGGTGTGGATAAATATAAAATCGAACTTTTAGTTTATTTAAGTGATGGGAATGGTGGTTTTTCTTACCAATCTGCGCAAACGTGGAATTTTGATGACAATAATTTCCCGGTTACCGATATTGATGCCGACGGCGTTATCGATTTTGTAATTGGAAGTTGTGTTCCGGGCGCTGATATTATCATTCCACCTACTGACCCTCCAACAGATCCACCGGCAAATTGTGGTGAATGTGATGGAAAAATGACTCAACTTAGATTACAATATATGGGCGGATTAACAAACCCAAATATTAAAGTAATTGATGATAAAGGAAATACACTATTTGATGAGACTATTGTAAATGCCGTTCCATTTTATTTTGAACATGATCCAAGTGAAAGTACAATGGGAACTAAAATTAAACTTTCCGTTAATGGAGGTTCTTTATTCGAAATTCATACAAGTTGTTCTCAGCCAATCTTGGTGGGTATGCTTTTTGGCGATTTCAAAATCATTGCCGGTGAATCTCTAAATGGTGGCCCTTTATGTGGAATGGATCCTGTTGATCCTCCTCAAAATAATTGTGGTGATTGTGATGGCCATGTTTCTCGATTGACTTTGCGCTATTATGGTGATCTATCGAGTCACGACTTTAGAATTACAGATAAGGAGGATTATAATGAATCTTTTAATGGTATAAGCAATAGTACTGAATTTACAACGGCTGATTTATCAGAAACAAAAAATACACTTTATCTTTATGTAGATAATGTACTTAATACCGAAATCCATGTGAGTTGTTCACAGCCCATTATGTCAGGAATGTCCTTTGGCGATTTCTACATCGTTTCAGGTGCTTCTACTAAAGGCGGAGATTTTTGTGAGGCTCCTCAGCTAAAACAGGAAGAAACGGCCTATGCTTATGATAAAGATAAAGAAAAATGTTTTACTGAAATAAGCGAAATAACCAGTTCGAATTGGGGCTGGTCGAATGGAGATTATTCCGGTGTAGATGATGATGATTATAATGATTCTGATTTTGAGCCTTATAGCTTGCAATTGTACGCCGGTGCCGGAGGATGTGATATTGATTCCGCAATTCCTGTAGGCAAACTCGAATTGGCTTATAATAAAGAAACCGGACATGTTAAGGTTACTTATAAAGCAAACTATGGCGTTGAGTTTGATGCTCTTCACTTATATGTAGGCTATGATAAATACCAAATCGGTAATGAATCTGTTGCTCCTGGCTTATTTCCTTATACTTCTGAAACATTAGTGGACACAGAGCGAAATACGTACACCTTCGAATTTGATCTGGCAGATAATGATTCTGATCCTAATAATGATTTTGCAAAAATATATGTGATTGCTCATGCCGACGTTGTTCCGGCAAGCAAATAAAAAGAGTACATACTTGAAATACTGACAATAATATTCCCCGCTGTTTATCACTGAAATTCAGAAGGACTGCTTTAAAGGATACCTTAGGGTTCAGCGGGGATTTTTTACTAACTAAAACTAACAATACCATGAGAAAATTGTTTTACATACTGATACTGATAGGGCTGGGGATTGGGAGCTGTAATAAGCCGACCGCCACGCTAATCGAACAAAATGTAATTTTCAAAGCCGCTTCAATCGAAACCGGATTTAAATCTGGTGTTACCGGAGGTGATATTTGCAATAATGACGTCGCGCATTATGCAAAACTTACTATCCAACAAATGGATGAAGCCGGAAATCCTATTGCGGGTACAACCATTGATAAAATCGTTGATATTTTTTATCTCAATGGTATGATGTATACCAATACATTAAGATTGGTTCCCGGAAAATACCAACTCACGGCCTTTAGTCTTTGGAATCAAGGACCTGATAATGCAACCGGTGGTGATGATGATATTATGGTGTATGCCACGCCAAATTCCGATTCTGAATATGCTGAACTCGTTGACGCACTGCCTCAAGATTTCGAAGTAAGTGCTTTCCTTAAAAATGAAGTTCCTATTCAAGTGCTTTGTTTTGAGCCTGCTGAATATGATAAATTTGGTTTTTCTTGGTTTGCAATAGATTATACGAATGTTGAAAATAACGATATGTTTTTCTTTGGCGATTTTTGCACGAAATATTACAAAGATTATGAAGCCAATGAATTTTACGCTGATCAAATGGTGGCTGGAAGCTTAAGCCATGATATGATTGCCATTTTCAAGATTCAGGTTTTAAAAGAAAACGAAAACCAAGACTGGGATTTAATAGAAACCTATACCAACGAAACAAGCTCTGTTTCAGGTGAGCCTTTAATTGTTTCTCATCCTAATACAGGTGTTGTAGGCGAACGTTTTAAATTCAAACTCTTTATCTTAGTTAAAGATGGTAGTTCGTTCACTTACAAAAAGTTTAAAGTGTGGACCATCACGGATGATGAGCAAATAAATTCCGGTGATAATAATATTATCGAATTTGTTTTGGGAAGTTGTACTCCTGATGCTGATTATATCTTACCTCCATATATGAATCTGCCTGAAAGCGCTACTCTTACAACCATTTCGGGAATACCTGGAACTTTAGGTACTTATTTTGATGTTAATCTATCGGATATAGAAGCCGGTTATGATATTCAAAATGGCGATTATGGTGTTTATTGTGCGGATAAAAATACAACGATCACCTTAAATCAAGAATACACTATGAATGTATTTTCATCTTTGTATATCGATCTTATCCCTGATGCTTTTAGTTTACAAAAGCCTGTTTTGGATAATATCAATTGGTTGGGCAATAACTTATACCGCTACGAAAATCACAATTGGAAAGATGTACAAAACGCTGTTTGGATGTTGCTCGGACAGATTTCTGAAACGCAAAACGGTGGAGTAGGAGTGCCCACAGCATTAGCCATCAAAATGAAAAATGATGCGCAAAATAATGGGGATAACTATATGCCTCCCGTAGGTGGTTATGCTGCTGTATTGTTTATCAGTCCTGATGCAGACGAATCTAATCCGGTATTGCAATTGCTCTTTACTTTAGTTGATCCTTAAAATATTGATATACTCGTACAACTTGTAAATACTTGTATGACTCGGCGAGAGGTTGTCTTCATTGACAGCCTCTTTTTTTTAATCAGTAACCCTAAATTTAAGCAAATGTTTGTTGTTGATTAAACCGTGTTTTTAGGCTCTTTTCTAAAGATGGATAAAAGCAAATAACCAACAGCAGCAAAAAGAACGCCCATCAGAAGTGCAAAAATAGCCGCTCCGGTATAATATTGAAGCAAATCCGCTTGAATGGTAGCAAAGCTAAATTGATTGCTAAATCGAATCGCGCTTGATTGTCCCAATACCCATCCGCCTATATAAAAACTGGCATACAAATACATTGGAATTATTGGTGGAATACTTATACTGGTTGCAACTAAAACAATGCCTTTATTCAACTTAAAAAAAGCAGCCAGAAAAAGTGCTGCCAAAGTTTGAAAGCCCCAAATGGGGAAAATACTCATAAATAGGCCAAAACCGATGGCCATAGCTATTTTTGCGTTGCTTTCGCCGGTGGCTAAGAGCTGCTCACGCAAAATGCGTTTTAGCTCTCCATTCTTAAATCGAGAATAGAAATTTCGGGGTTTATTTGCAAGTGAGTTCAAGCTATTTTTACGAAATATTTTCATTGTTATCTATTGGTAAATAGTACTTTATTCAATACCGTTTTTTTATTCGTAAAGTTAATAGGACTGATTATTTTTTTCTAAAATAGGTTGGATGTGCATTTTTGTCGATACTGTTTTTATCGGCAGGCATATCAATTTCCCAATACGGATTTTCTTCGTCCGAAACATCATCTTCATCATTCCAGTCGTAAACCGGCTCCTGAGGGCCAAATTTACGATAATAAAAAGCCATTAAGATGCCGGCTAAGAATCCAAACAAATGACCTTCCCAGCTTATATTTTCATCGGGAAAAAATTCCGGAAAAAATCCCCAAATCATACTTCCATATAAAAATATAATGATAAGCGAAACGGCCATTAACTTAGTGCTTCGTTTAAAAATACCGCTAAAAAACAAAAAAGCAGCAAATCCATAAACTAACCCGCTTGCGCCAATATGAAACAGCGGTCTTCCGCCTATCCACAACCACAAGCCGCTTAAAAAATAAATCCAGACTACCACTTTCCAAGCAATATCTTTATAAAAGTAAAAGATAAATCCGCCCAAAACTAAAATAGGAATAGAGTTGGAGATCAGATGTTTGAAATTGGCGTGCAACAAAGGCATACTCAGTATTCCGGGTAAATGCATTAGACTACGAGGGAGCATCCCAAATGACGTTAGACGGATGTCAAAAATAAGTTCAATCGCTTTGATTAACCAAAGAAGGATTACAAACACAAAAGGATAAAAAAATGCACGTAATAAAGCATTCTTATCCTGATTTTTATCGCTAGGAGTCATTGGTCAAAAATAAAAAAAAGAGACAAAAGTCTCTTTTAATCTTAGCCTAAATAGACTTGAAGTAATTTACTGCGCGAAGAATGTTTTAGTCGTCTTATCGCTTTTTCTTTGATTTGCCGAACTCTTTCGCGTGTTAGGTCAAATTTATCACCAATTTCATCAAGCGTAAGTCCGTGGTTTAATCCAATGCCATAATACAAATTGATGACATCACGTTCTTTTTCCGTGAGTGTTGACAGCGATCTTCTGATTTCTGCATTCAAGGATTCTTGCATTAAATGATCATCCGTTTTCTCCGCATCTTCCGAAGTAATAAAATCGACCATAGTCGTATCATCATCCGAAGATATGGGTGCATCAATAGATATAGATCGGTTAGAAATCCGCATAGAAGCATCCACTTTAGATTGTGGCGTTTCCAGAATATCGGCAACTTCTTCCATAAAAGGAGCACGGTTTAGTTCTTGTTCCAATCGCGAAATCGTTTTTTTAATTTTATTGATTGACCCTACTTGATTTAAAGGCAATCGAACTATTCTTGATTGCTCAGCCAAAGCTTGCAATATGCCTTGGCGAATCCACCAAACAGCATAGGAAATAAATTTAAATCCTCGGGTTTCATCAAAGCGACTGGCTGCTTTTATTAAGCCCACATTACCCTCATTTATCAAATCGGGTAAACTCAATCCTTGGTTTTGATATTGCTTGGCTACAGATACCACAAAGCGTAAATTCGCTTTAACTAATTTGTTTAATGCGTTACGATCACCTTCTCTTATTCGTTGCGCTAATCGAACTTCTTCTTCAGGACCAATTAAACCTTCACGACCTATATCCGTCAAGTATTTATCGAGAGAAGCATTCTCTCTATTGGTTATTGATTTGTTAATCTTTAGTTGTCTCATTTGTGCGTTGATATTAACTATCTAAATATCAGTTTATTCTAATATTGATTCTAGCAAATATATAAAATTTAAACGAGATTTCCAAGCTATTATTATACAGTAAGTTGTTAAAAATTACTAAATTAGTCTTTAAGCGTTTATTTAGACCGCTTAAAAATAAAGTACAAGGGCTTATTTTTTCTTCGGTCTATGGTATTTTCCCGGTTTTCTTCCTTTGTTAATTTTTGAGAGTTTATATTCTGGTCCGGGCTCAAATCCTTCGGGCAAGGCAATTTTGAAAATTTCTTTTTCGATCAGTTTTTCAATTTTTTTAAAGCGATAAATATCATCCTGATTGATAAGTGAAATCGCTAAACCTTCTCGTTTTGCTCGTGCTGTTCGTCCAACCCGATGCACATAATCTTCGGCTTCGGCTGGTATATCAAAATTGATAATCAAGTCGATATCGTCGATATCTATTCCTCGCGAAACAATATCCGTAGCTACCAATACATTTTGTTTTCCGTTTCTGAAATCGAGTAAAATCTGCTCGCGTTCATTTTGCTCAAATCCGGAATGCAGTCCTTTTGCCTGAATTTTCTTTACTTGCAGTCGTTTTACAATATCATTAACCGTTTGTTTCTTGCTGCTAAAAATGATAAGTTTACTGTCTGCTTTATTCTCCAATAAACGTTCCAACAGATCGATTTTTTGGTTGTCATTTATCAAATAGGCCGCTTGTACAATTCGATCTGCAGGTTTTGCTATCGCGATGCTTACTTCTTTAGGGTTATGAAGTATTTTTAGTGCCAAAGTCTTTATTTTTGGATTCATCGTGGCCGAAAACATCATATTTTGTCTTTTTTCGGGGAGCATTTTTATTATGCTTGAAATGTCAGGTAAAAAACCCATATCCAGCATTTTATCGGCTTCGTCGAGCACAAAATAATTTAAGCGACTTAAATCAACATAACCTAAATTTAAGTGACTGATTAAGCGACCCGGAGTGGCAACAATAAAATCGGCGCCTTTGGTTAGGGCTTTCTTTTCATAATCCCACCCACTGCCATCACCACCGCCATAAATAGCGATAGATCTTAAATTGGCATAGTAGGCAAATCCTTGCAACTGTTGCTCAATCTGTTGCGCTAGTTCTCGGGTTGGAACTATAATCATCGCTTTTACACCATCCGCTTTTGGTTGATCCAGAATTTGATTGATTATCGGAACCAGAAATGCAGCGGTTTTTCCCGTTCCTGTTTGCGCAAAAGCCATTAAATCAAAGCCATCAAGAATAATAGGAATACTTAGTTCCTGAACCGGAGTAGGTTCCGAAAATCCCATTTCATAAAGCGCATCTTCCAAATCGGGAAGTAAATTAAAATCGTCAAAAGTCACAGTATAGGTTTTAAATTAAGCTTGAATAATTTTTTGAATAGTGGAGCATTTGCTCCGCAAAGTCATCCGGATAATGTATTGCAACATCCACCATTTTATCGTCTTTAAAAATAGGAGCGAAGCTTGGATTTATAAATCCGGCATAGGGTGCAATATTAAGCTTTTTCCATCGTGCTAAAACTTCTTTGTGTAAATCGAGGTCAACTTTAACGCCATAATTTTCAATCAGCGCTTTTGCTGCTTCGTAATCTCCCGTCGATTTAATGCTTTGCACTTCTTTTAAAAGCCTACCGAATAGCACTCTCAATTGCTCATAATCACGAATTGCAAAATAGGTTTTGCCATCTTTGTTTAAACGCTCAATCACCTTTTCCTTACTTCCTTTTTCGAAGACCCATTTTGCAATAAGCTGACGGTTACGCATATGCGATTCTTCAATATCTTTTCCCAGTTCTACACGAACCAATTGAGTTAATAAAGCAGATCGAATAAAAGAATTGTACTCGCAATAGCCCACTTCTTTAACCGGCATAAGACCTAAATCAATTAATTTTTGATCCGTAGCAAAATACAAAGCAACCAAATCGGCGCGGGCTTCTTCTAAAGTAGAAGCGTAATTTTTTAACGTTTCAGCTGGGTCGGCTATACCGGTTTCTAATTTTCCGGAACCGTGACCTACAATTTCATGAAGATCAACATGAAGTTTAGAGGCAATATTACCGTACTTAATATCCCATTCAATTTCTTTATCGGAATAAGCAAATTCTTGCAATACGCCACTGTTTTTCGATGCTAAATCATAGGCGTCGATGATATTGCTTATTGATACGGATTTTGAGCCATGTTCTGCCCTAATCCAATCTGCATTGGGTAAATTAACGCCAATAGGCGTAGACGGTGAACAATCGCCGGCTTCCATTACCGCATAAATGGCTTTTGCCGAAACGCCTTTTATTTTGTCTTTTTTATGTTGCTTTATGGTGGTCGAATTTTGCTCGAACCACAAGGCATTAGCACTTACAATTTCGGCTCTTTTACTCGCTTCATTATCGCGTATAGATACAATAGATTCGTAAGTTGCTTTTCGCCCCAACGGATCGCCATAGGTTTCGATAAAACCGTGAATAAGGTCGACAACCGATTTGGTATCTTCCAACCACAACAAGCTGTATTCATCAAAATCACTCAAATTGCCGCTTTTGTAAAAATCGACTAATTTTTGCAAGGCTTTTCTTTGGGCCTCATTTTCGGCAAAACGCAGCGCTTTTTCCAACCAAAAAACCATTCTACCTATCGGTGCAGAATACTGACCACCAAGTTTATAAGTCGATTCTTTTAGGGTTCCGTTTTCTTTGACCAGCTTTGAGTTTAATCCTACGGAAATCGGTTTGCTTGGATTAGGAACGGGATAATTCTTATAAAAATCTTCCGCTTCGGCTTGGTTAACACCTTCGTAAAAATTACAAGCAGAATCGAGAATTAAATCCGATTGCGCATCTAAACTCAATCTTTTAGCTTCTTTGTTTGGATCAAAAATTAGGGCAGTAAATTGTTCGATAAAATCTTCTACCGATTCCTTATTAAACGATTTATATCCTTTAAGATCAGAATTTTGGAGAAAAAACTTAAATTCTTCAGGAGTGCATTCCGGAAAAAATTTGTCCATTGCATAGTGATGATGAATACCATTGGAAAACCAGATACGCTTGAGGTAAACGGTAAATTGTTTGAAAGCTTCGCTTTCACGGTCGCCCCTAAAAGTAGTATACACATTTTCCAGTGTATGTCTGATCAACAAATTATGCTTGTAGTTTTGATCGTAAATGATATCTCTGCCCCATAATGCGGCTTGCGATAAAAAATAAACCAAACGTTTTTGTGCAAATGTTAAGTTTTCAAAACCAGGTACTTGGTATCTTAATATGCGTATATCGGCAAATTGTTCTGTTTGTATTTTAAACGTATTCATGTTCGTTTTTGTCCTTGAGAAATTCAATAATATAGAATGGAAATAAGCTGGCTATTTCCGACAGCAAAGGTACAAAAAACCCAAGCGAAACCATTTTTAATTAAAGCTTAAAATCGTTGAAAAAAGGAATGCTAATTGATAAAATCGCTAAGCGTTTTGCCTTTTTTTCCAACAAGGAAAATATCCCACCATAAAGTCATAACCAATAAATTGATCATTCTATTGGCCATCGTTTGTTTGTACCAGAACCAATAATTGGCAGTTACAGAAGCTTCATATGCCGTGAAGAAATTATCGAGAAATGATTTTTCGAACAAATGCTCCGTGATTTCGCTATTGCGCATGTAGGCATAAATTTTTTGTCGTTTCGTTGCATCGGCAAAGAAAATTTCCAAGGGAGAAAAGCCCCCTTGTTTTTTACGCGAGGTGACTTCGCTCGGAAGCTTAGGTTTTATTAATGCTTTTAGTAAGTATTTGGTCACGCCTTTTCCTTTTGCAATATCGCTTACACTGCCTTTTACTTTTAAATTGCGTGGCAACGATTTTACAAAATTGAAAACATCCAAATCGATATAAGTAAAAGCAAGATTTACATCATACATCTGAGAAACTCGAGAGGCTTTATGGATAATCACTTCTGTAGAGTTTTGTTTGATATCGACATAAAAATTCCGTGTATTAAAAAGATCATCGAAGCTTTTAAATTTTTCGGGTATCTTAGACAAAACAGGATGTTCCTTAAAAGAAATCCCGCCCAATAATTGTTTTACTTGATATTTTTGGAAACCAAAATGATCGGGACGCAATACATTCAGGATTTTGTCATTATGAAAGCGTGCCCTAAAGAAAATATTGTCTTTTTCAAAAAAAGCGTTTTTGGATACGGCCGAGAATAAATTTTGTGCAGGTGTAATTAAACGTTTCTTAAACTGATATTTATAGGCCACTTCTTTCAGGGCAGCGGCAAAAAGCTGATCGCTACCATCTCCACCTAAAACCACAGGCAATTCTTTATCGTGTACCAGTTTCATAGCCGAATTATTGAGCATCCAACCGCTTTCGGAAAAAGGATCGCCCATATTTTTTACCAAAAAGGGCAATTCTTCAAGCTCAGAACCATCCATTAAATATTCGTTATGTTCGGCACCAAATTTTTCGGCCATCATACGAGCATAAGGCAACTCGGAGAATGGGTTGTCTTTAAAACCAATAGAATAACTTTTTATTTTTCCTGAGAATACTTCGGGTAACACGGATATATTTCCGCCCGAATCGTAACCGCCGCTTAATAAAGCACCAACAGTTTCCTTTCCTGCAATTCGCCTTTTGATACTTTGTTTAAATAAACGTTCGTATTCTTCTTTGGCTTCAACTTCGTCTATGCTTATTCGGTTCGATACAAAATCATCAAATGAAAATAAATTGCTCTGATTTATTCCCGAACTATTTTTCGTTAAAATTCCGCCGCCTTCTAATTTTTGTAGTCCGATAAGCGAAGTTAAAGGTGCTGGTATATAACTGTACATCAAATAAGTAGCGATGGCATCTTTGTTTGGAAGTGCCACAAAATCTTTAAAATCAAAAATTTGATTGAAAAGGTTAGTAAAATAGTTCTCTGTAAAAAAGAACATAGGGCCTTCGCCATAGCGGTCTCTAAGCGCAATAAACTCGTTTTTACGGTAAATCAGGATTAAAAACTTTCCATTCACCTTAGAAAAAGCAGGAATACCACCTTTTAAAAAGAGTTGCAAAAGTATTTCGGCATCATTGGCATTTGATGAAGCGTTGCTCTGCTTTTCCAAGTCGGTTTTATTATACAAAATCCCGCTAAAAAACAAGTAATCACTTTCGACATTAGCCTGCTGAAAATTCGCTGTAATAATAAAAGGTTGAGTTGTTTCTGATGAGGTGTCGAATTTCAATCTGGAATTAATATGATCGTTCATATTAAAGTTTCCATAGAGTTTAGTTATAGCCATTCGCTTCTATTCTTAAATAATTGTTTTCCTATATTATGCAGGCTAAGATAAAAGAATATTCTGCAATTTCCTTACATTTGGCGAGAAAATATAGAAAATGCAAGACTACAAGCCCGACCCATTTCCACTGGTATCTATCGTAACTGTAAATTATAATCAATCGGCTACCACTATTGATCTGATAGAGTCCTTGTCGCAAATTACTTATCCCAATATTGAAATTATTGTTGTCGATAATGCCTCAAAAAATGACGACGCCAAAGTGATTAAGGAAAAATTTCCTCGTATTGTTTTGGTTGAAAGCATCATTAATTATGGATTTGCCGGAGGAAATAATTTAGGCATTATGCGATCTCGTGGCGAATACGTCTTGCTTTTAAATAACGACACCATTGTTGAACCCAATTTTTTGGAACCCTTGGTGAATAAATTTCAAGAACATCCGGAAATAGGAGCGATAAGTCCGAAAATTCGATATTATTACAAAAAAGACACGCTTCAATATGTGGGTTTTACGGAGATTAATAAATATACCAACCGCAATATCACCCTTGGTGACGGAGAACTTGATATTGGACAATATGAAGTGGACAAAGAAACAGCGTATTGCCACGGCGCAGCGATGATGGTTCCTATGAAAGTGATTAAAGAAGTAGGAATGATGAGTTATGAATTTTTCCTTTATTACGAAGAAGCCGATTGGTGTATTCGAATAAGAAATGCAGGCTATCAAATTTTTTATGTGCATAATTCTTTGGTTTTTCATAAAGGCTCCGTTACAACAGGAAAAAATAGTGCGCTCAAAACCTATTATCTCAC
>JBFHQD010000031.1:0-19107 GCA_041592395.1 Bacteroidales bacterium
ATATTAATATTTTGTCCCTACAGGACATGCAAATTGTTCTGCTATTTTTTTCTATAAATATTTAATCCCTAACGGGATGGAAAATGAAGGCAATGATTGTAAGGATGATCGTGCTTAAACACACTATTCTTCTAAAAACCTTGAATTGAATATCTTATTGTGCCATAGGCACATAATATTTCTAGAAACCTTGAATCTAATGTCTTAATGTGCCAGAGGCACATTATATTTATAGAAAAACAGGATTGGCTGTAGACCACGTGCCTTTAGGTACGTGATATCTGAAAAATTAATACCGCTATATTAAACAACATTGAACTATCTTCGTTTACAAAAAATTTGCTCATTAAATTCCTATTATTTTTCATTTGAAGAAATGCTTCCATTTTATTATGTTTGCATAATGAATTTTGTCTATCAAAATTTTAAAACCAAACACCTTTACAATGATTCCAAAAAAAGCCTATCAACCTAAAAATCATATTCGTATAATTACCGCGGCCTCTTTATTCGATGGTCACGATGCCGCAATTAATGTGATGCGCCGCATTATTCAATCGAGTGGAGCCGAAGTTATTCATCTGGGTCATAATCGATCCGTACAAGAAATAGTGGATTGTGCTATACAAGAAGATGCTCAAGCCATTGCAATTACTTCTTACCAAGGCGGGCATATCGAATTTTTCAAATATATGTATGATCTGCTGCACGAAAAAGGCTGTGGACATATCAAACTTTTTGGCGGCGGCGGCGGTGTAATTCTGCCTACAGAGATTAAAGAACTACATGATTATGGTATCGCCCGCATTTATTCGCCCGACGATGGAAGAACCATGGGTTTACAAGGCATGATTAATGATTTATTGGAGCAGGCTGACTATCCTACCGGAAAAGATGTTCAGGTTGATTTCAACAAAATTCAAAATCAAGACAAACATCATATTGCCCAACTTATTTCTGCGGCAGAAAATTATCCCAAAGAATTTCAATCCCAATTTCAAGACATTCAAGCAAATTGCGATACAATTAATACGCCCGTTATTGGAATTACAGGTACCGGAGGTTCCGGAAAATCATCTTTGGTCGATGAATTGGTTCGGCGCTATTTAGAAGATTTTGAGGATAAAACCATTGCTATTATCTCCGTAGATCCTTCCAAACGCAAAACAGGCGGAGCACTTTTAGGAGATCGCATTCGTATGAACAGCATCAACAACTCGCGTGTTTATATGCGTTCTTTGGCAACACGACAAGCCAATTTAGCTTTATCGCGCTATGTACACGATGCCCTTTGCCTTGTGAAAAATGCAAACTTCGATTTGATCATACTCGAAACCTCCGGAATTGGACAGTCGGATACCGAAATAACAGAACACAGCAACTTGAGTCTCTATGTGATGACTCCGGAATACGGAGCTGCTACCCAACTGGAAAAGATTGATATGCTCGATTTTGCCGACTTTATCGCTTTAAATAAGTTTGATAAAAGGGGTGCTTTGGATGCTTTACGCGATGTTAAAAAACAATACGCTCGAAATCACCAACTTTGGGAAGCAAAGCCAGAAGATTTGCCCGTTTTTGGCACTGTTGCCTCTTCTTTCCACGATCCCGGAATTGTAGAACTTTACAAGGCTATTATGCTCAAAGTAAATGATTTGGTTCCCGGCAAGTTTGTTTCTCACCTGATCAAAGATAAAATGGTCCCCGAAAAGAATTTTATTATTCCGCCACACCGCACACGTTATCTTTCAGAAATATCGGAAACCATACGCCATTATAATCAATGGACAGAAGAACAAGCGGATATTGCACAGCGACTTTATGGTTTAAAACTAGCGGCTGAAGAGCTTAAAAAATCGAATGCCGATAAAGCAATTATCGCTACTCTAGAAAAAAATTACGAAACACTAGAACTCGATCTTGACGGAAGAAATAAATTTATCATCGAGAATTGGAAAGAAAAAACAGAAAAGTTTACCAATCCCAATTACTCGTATAAAGTACGAAACAAAGAAATTAAAGTCGAAACGAAAGTAACAACACTTTCCGGCTTAGAAATTAATAAAATAGCGCTTCCTAAATACAAAGGCTGGGGCGATATATTAAAGTGGAACCTGCGCGAAAATGTACCAGGCGAATTTCCTTTTGCCGCCGGCGTTTTTCCTTTCAAACGAGAAGGCGAAGATCCGACACGTATGTTTGCCGGTGAAGGTGGACCGGAACGCACGAATAAGCGTTTTCATTATGTTTCGCACGGGCTTCCGGCTAAACGTTTATCAACTGCGTTTGATTCTGTAACGCTCTATGGCGAAGATCCTGATCGTCGCCCTGATATTTACGGTAAAATTGGTAATTCTGGGGTTTCTATTGCTTGCTTAGACGATGCCAAAAAACTCTATTCGGGTTTTGACTTAGCCAATCCAATGACTTCGGTATCTATGACAATTAACGGACCTGCACCTATTATGGTAGGTTATTTTATGAATGCTGCCATCGATCAGCAATGCGAAATCTTTATTAAAGAAAACGGATTAGAAAAAGATGTAGAAGCCAAAATTAAAGCGATTTACAAAAAGAGAGGTACAAACCGACCTGCATATCAGGAAAAACTACCGGAAGGCAATAATGGACTGGGACTTATGCTTTTAGGTGTTACTGGCGATATGGTTTTGCCAAAAGAAGTTTATGCTAAAATAAAGCGAGAAACACTTTCAAAAGTTCGAGGCACGGTGCAAGCCGATATTTTAAAAGAAGATCAAGCACAAAATACGTGTATTTACTCAACCGATTTCTCTTTAAAATTGATGGGAGATGTTCAACAATATTTTATCGATCACAATATCAACAATTTTTACAGCGTTTCTATTTCGGGATATCATATTGCAGAAGCAGGCGCAAATCCAATCACGCAATTAGCGCTCACTTTGGCCAACGGATTTACCTATGTCGAATATTATGTTTCAAGAGGAATGGATATCAATAAATTCGCTCCTAATCTCTCTTTCTTTTTTAGTAATGGCATCGATCCGGAATATTCAGTAATTGGTCGTGTTGCTCGATTGATCTGGGCTAAAGCGATGAAACTAAAATTCAAAGCCAACGATCGTTCGCAAAAACTTAAATACCATATTCAAACTTCCGGTCGTTCTTTGCACGCACAAGAAATTGATTTTAACGATATTCGAACTACACTGCAAGCGCTTTATGCCATTTACGACAATTGCAACTCCCTGCATACCAACGCTTACGACGAAGCCATCACCACACCTACCGAAGAATCAGTACGTCGCGCCATGGCTATTCAATTGATTATCAATCACGAATTGGGATTGGCTAAAAACCAAAATCCATTACAAGGCTCGTTTATTATTGAAGAGTTAACCGATTTGGTTGAAGAAGCTGTGATGCTCGAGTTTGATCGAATTACAGAACGTGGTGGTGTTTTAGGTGCTATGGAAACCATGTATCAACGCTCAAAAATACAGGAAGAAAGCTTGTATTACGAGAAACTGAAACACAGTGGTGAGCTTCCTATTATGGGGGTCAATACTTTTTTAAATTCTAAAGGATCGCCAACTTTAATTCCGCAGGAAGTGATTCGCGCTACAAGCAAAGAAAAAGAATACCAGATTGAAATGCTTGAGCAATTGCAAAACACCTATAAAGATGATGCGGAAAAATTGATACTTGACCTTAAAGATGCGGCTCGCAATAACAAAAACATTTTTGAAACCTTAATGGAAACAACTAAAAAATGCTCCATCGGTCAAATTACCGGAGCACTTTTCGAAATTGGAGGACAGTATAGGAGGAATATGTAAAATAGATTAAGGTTGAGATTGAGGCTAAAGTTGAGATAGACTCCATTTAAAACCAAAATTAAAACATCACTCGACCAAACTTACTTTTAACATATTGGTTTTGTGCGTGATATGCATTGGAGTACTTGCCACATGAATAATATAATCGCCGGCTTTTAAACAGCCCTTCTGTTTTAATATTTGAATCGATAATTCTATCGCCTGATCGATATTATTGATTTCATCAATATAAAATGCTCTTACTCCCCAAAGCATAGACAATACGCTCATCAATTCTTTTCGACGTGTAACAGCATAAATATCTGCTTTTGGTCGATAACCGGAGATCGTCTTTGCCGTATTTCCTTCGTCTGTAAAGGTTATAATTGCTTTTGCTCCTACCCTTTCGGCCATCAACGAAGCACTATAACAAATATTATCACGAATAAATCGAGGCGAACCGGGCACAGGAGGCACTCCTCTATTGTATTTATAACGATTATTTTCAGTGTATTGAATAATCTGATGCATACTTTCAATGGTTTCTACCGGAAACATACCCACCGATGTTTCGCCGCTTAGCATTACCGTATCCACACCATCTATTACCGCATTGGCCACATCGTTAGCTTCGGCACGTGTAGGACGAAAATTGGTAATCATACTTTCCATCATCTGTGTCGCTATAATCACCGGAACGGAAGCATCAATACATTTTTCTACAATTTCTTTTTGTAAAAGTGGCACTCTATCAAATGGCATTTCAACACCCAAATCGCCACGCGCAACCATAATCGCATCTGTTTCTGCTAAAATAGCATCCAAATTTTTTACAGCTTGCGGTTTTTCAATTTTAGAAATAACATAAATATTCTTGCGCTTTCGCTTGATAAGTTGCTTTAACTCAATAACATCACTGGGTCTTCTTACAAAAGATAATGCAATCCAATCTACATTTTGCTCAATAGCAAAAGTGGCATCTTCGATATCTTTATCGGATAAACTGGGCAAAGAAATATCCGTATTGGGCAAGTTTACCCCTTTATAAGAAGACAAATTTCCACCATAGATAACTTTAGCAACAACAGAATCTATACGATTGGTTTTCAGCACTTCTAACTTAAGTTTTCCATCGTCAATTAAAACAATATCGCCTTCCTTCACATCTTTTGGAAATTCCTGATAACTCATATACACTTTGGAGGCGGTTCCCAAACATTTTTCCGTTACAAACTCAATGGTAGACCCATTTGCTAAAAACACTTTTCCATGCTCAATTTCCCCTACACGCAGTTTAGGGCCTTGTAAATCGGCTAAAATGGCAACATCGCTATCCAATTCTTTATTTAACTCGCGGATAGTTTTAATAAGGTTCTCTGCATCTTCGTAAGAACTGTGTGAGAAATTAATCCTACACACGTCCAAACCGGATATAAACATTTTACGTAGCACTTCTTTATCAGAAGATGCGGGGCCAAGAGTGGCTATAATTTTAGTTCTTGAAAAATCTTTTCTCACAACATACTTTTTTAACAAAAAACAAACTAATTCGACCACAAAAGTATAGAAATAGAAGCAAACGTAAAGCCAATTTCATTTATTTCTTTGAAGAACCAATCATTTTCCGACGGTCTTAATTTTTTTCATAATTTCGTCTTTTCAAACTTGCAAAAAAGATGATTTCAAAAGAAATATTTATAGTCTATCCGGAAATAGAAACTACCAAAATTGCCATTTATCGTGGTAATAATGTTATCTTCTTAAAAACAATAAAGCATAAAGCCGATGATTTAGTTAAATATCCCAATATTATTGATCAAATAGATTATAGACTTCAATCTATAAAAAAAGAAATTGCTGATAATGAAATAAATACAGACACTATTGAAGTTGTTATTGCAAGAGGCGGATTAATAAAACCCTTGAAAAGAGCAGGTGTTTATTTAGTGAATGAGGCCATGCTCAATGACCTAAGAATTGGTTTTCAAGGTGTGCACGAAACCAATCTAGGTGGAATATTAGCTGATTTATTGGCCAAAAGCTTTTTAAATGCACGTGCTTTCCTCGCCGATCCTGTAGTGGTTGATGAATTGGATGAATTAGCCCGAGTTACAGGGCATCCTCTTTTTACGAGAAAATCAATCTTTCACGCATTAAATCAAAAATTTGTAGCGCGAAAATATGCCAAATCGAATGCCAAGTGTTACAACGATTTGCGCTTGGTAGTTGCCCATGTGGGCGGAGGCGGAACATCTGTTGCCGTACACAAGCGCGGTCAGGTCGTGGATGTAAATCAAGCTTTTGATGGAGGCGGTCCTTTTTCATTGACTCGAAGTGGATCTTTACCTGTTGGAAAATTGATTGAAGTGTGTTTTAGTGGAAAATATACGGAGAGTGAAATCAGAAAAATGGTTACTTCTGAAGGAGGATTAAAAGCCTATCTTGGAACTTCTAATATTCATGAAATAAATCAACGTATAGAAAACGGCGATACAGAAGCCGAATTTTATGCCAAAGCGATGGGCTATCAAATTGCCAAATACATTGGCTCGGCTTGCGCTGCGCTCGATTTTAATGTTGATGCCATTATATTAAGTGGTCAGATCTTTAATTACAATCGTTTTACAGAATACATTAGTTATAAAGTACAAAAAGTAGCTCCAATTGCTGTATTTCAGAGTGTTAACGATATGGATGCTCTTGCTATGAATGCTTTCTTAGCTCTTCAAGGAGAGATTGAGATTCATCAATATCAATAAAATTCCACTTTACTGTAAGCCTAATAATTGCTTTCTTTTCCAAGCCGACTGTTTTGGAATAGTATTACCTTTGCATCGGATTTAAAAGAAGGAAAAAAGAATGAAATTTCAAATTGGAGATAAAGTAAAATTTTTAAACGATGTTGGAGGCGGATTTATCAGTAAAATAGAATCGCCTAGCCTGGTATTTGTAAGTACGACTGACGGATTTGAAATTCCAATCTCAACAGGAGAATTGATAAAAATTGAAGCAAAGAATGTAAGCGCTAATTTCTTTGACGAGGACTTTGGCAAACAGGAAAAATTAAGCCCAGAGGATATCCAAGAAATCGAAGCCGATGCAAAAATAACGAAGCTACTTCACAAAAAGAGCAATCATTTAAACGAAGGGATAAGCATTGCCTTTATTCCGCAAGATCAATTGCGTACTTTATTTGGTTTAATCGATGTTGTGGTAATAAATAATAGTCCCTTCGAGGTTTTGTTTAGTTTTTTCTTAAAAGCTGAAGAAAAATTTGAAGGACAAGATTATGATGCCATTGAAGCTTACTCTAGCTATTTTTTAGACAGTATCGATCGCGATGATTTATCCAATTGGCTGGAAGGCAATGTTCAAGCGCTATTTTTTGGTCAAAAAATGGATAAGTTAATCAGTCCGGTGAATGAATTCTTCAAGATAAAAGGGAGCAAACTTTATCAGGAAAACGGATTTAAAGAAATAGATGTATTAGGCAAAAAAGCTTTTGTTCATCAGTTAAGCGATTTGAAATACCAAACGCTGATTAGTAAGACCGAGCAAACAGCAAATATCCAATCGGCAGAGCTTAGCCGAGATATTGAAAAAGCGTTAGGCATAAAAAAATCTTTAATTGAAAATCACAAGATAGGTTTGCTCGAAGCTGAAATAGATTTACATATATCGGCCATTGATCCTGATTATCAGAAATTAGAGAAGCATGAGATTATGCAAGCGCAAATCGAATATTTCGAAAAAACGCTGGAAGATGCTATGATACATCAATATACGAAGTTGATTTATATCCATGGCATTGGAAATGGAACTTTAAAAAACGAGCTTCGTAAAATTTTAAGAACTTATCCTGATATTCAAGTTAAAGAAGCCGCATTTAATAGCTATGGTTATGGAGCCATAGAAGTTCATATACATTATAGGTAGTACGATTTTTGATCGTGCTAAAAGCATTTGGCTATTCGCTCTATCGCTGTTTCGCAATTGCGGAAGAGAGGAAAGTCGGGACAACAAAGGACACCATACTTCCTAACAGGAAGGTGTTTCAGGAAACTGAAACAACAGCAAGTGCAACAGAAAGTATACCGCCTAAGCTTGTTTTCGAACAATCCGGTAAGGGTGAAATCGTGGAGTAAGAGCCCACGCCTGTTTTATGTGAATAAAGCTGTGTGTAAACCTTATGGGTTGAAAGACCAAATAAACCAAGAATTTTTTGTTCGTCAAAAAGGAAGGTCGGTCCGGCCAATCTTGGAGGGTAGGTCGCTTGAGCTTGAAAGTGATTTCAAGTCTAGATAAATGATAGAGGTTCCGCCTAGCGGAATACAGAATCCCGCTTATAGAATAGCCAAAATTCTAAGGTTGATTTTCGATTGAAGATCAACCTTTTTTTGTTTTCTGAATAAAGGGATGAAGCCGAATCGATTATTTTTTATATTTTCGAAAAAAAAGATTTTATAAATTTTAAAAAGCTGTATATTTGCAGCCCGTAAGACAAAAGGTTCCGTGGCCGAGTGGTTAGGCAGAGGTCTGCAAAACCTTGCACAGCGGTTCGAATCCGCTCGGAACCTCATCATTAAAGGCTTTGATTCTTTTCAAAGCCTTTTATTTTTATAATATTTCAATATTAAATTCCAAAAAATTAGACATAAGCTCCTACTGTTTCCATTTTTAAGTCTTTTTTGAACATACGACTCAGTTATACCCCCTAATTTGTAAAGCATAAAACCAATTGAATCAAGCACAAGAAATTGTATATTTGTTTGATAAAATTGATACGACGAATATATTCAGCTGAATGGATGCTCTACAAGAATTAAACGAACTAACTGGACTTCATAGTGTTAAGCAGCAAATTGAAGATTTAATAAGTCTGATAGACGTTAATAAGGAACGTGCATTACGGGGCTTAAAAGAATCGGAAGTTTCGCACCATATGGCCTTTTTAGGGTCGCCCGGCACAGGAAAAACAACGGTAGCTCGTTTGGTGGGTCGTATTTTTAAAGATTTAGGAATCTTAAGTTCCGGTCATTTAATAGAAGCCGACAGAGAAAAGCTGGTTGGTCAATATATTGGTCATACCGAATACAAAACTACGGAACTGATAAACCAGGCTCAAGGTGGGGTACTTTTTATCGATGAAGCCTATTCCTTATTTAAAGAAGATTCGCCGCGCGATTTTGGTAATGAAGCACTAAGCACGCTAATCAAAAGAATGGAAGATGACAGGACTAATTTTATTGTCATTTTTGCAGGCTACGGTGATGAAACAAAACAAATGATTCAGTCTAACCCCGGACTAAAAAGTCGTATCGCCCTCCATATTTATTTCCCCGATTATACACCAGATGAACTTATCGAAATTTTTTCGGATGGTTTAATGCGCAATAATTTATTGATAACAGAAGATACACTTCAACTGGTGTATAAGACTTTTTACAGCATTTGGGAAAATCGGGATAAAGATTTTGGCAATGCCAGAATGGTACGTAATTTTCTGGAATTAATTCATCGTGTTCAAGCTCGACGGTTAAGCCACGAAAATATAGCAAATAAAACCGACGATCAGCTAAAAACTGTGACAACGGATGATGTTAGAGCTGCATTATCACTCTATCTATCACAAAATTTAGAAAGTGATACGGACAAAAAGCAAGATATTGAACCTTTAACAAAACAAGAAAAACCTACTTTTTGGCAAAAGCTAAAACCCAATCAAAAATCATTAAGAAATCAGAAAAACAGCAACTTAAACAGGCAACTTCAGCAAATACTGATTAGTTCGGAACATGGAAATAGAACTTTTCTGCGCTGGGGTTTAATTTTCTTACTGATTGCAGTCCTATTTATGGCTTATTACTTTCAAACAAAACCAAACGATAACGCTGATTACGTTCAACTTATAGACTATAATAAAATTACCAACACCGATTTAGAAGAACTCAAAGGAAACTATTCCGGTTACTTTTATTCCTTGCTTGGTAAAAGCAAGGCCGCAATAGAAATTACAGAATATCACGCGCAAAACAAATTATTAAAAGCCTATGTAAATGTCTACTCTGGAGCTCTGCAAAGCCGGTTTTCCAACCAAAGACAAATTATTTTCGGCTTGGATTCTACCTATTCTTTAGCTTCTGAAAATTATTTTCCGGCTAAATTAAAAACCGACTTAGATGGAACTGTTTACTTGGTTTCTATAAACGATAATCCTGCTTTTTCTTTTATTAAGTTGCCAAATGATTAACCTTGTTTTTATAAAATATAGATCTTTGAACACAAACACAATACATTTTTAATTTATGAAGTTTGAACGCGTAATTATGGGTATTATCATCATAGTATTAGCCTATGTAGCTTATACTCAATATAATTCAATTGCCCGATTATTTGATGGCAACTTTTTCCAAGGGGCTTTATTCAAGCCAAAACCGATAAAAACCGATGTTGTAAAAGCTTTCGATCATCGCGATGAAGTAAAAGAGATTATGGAGCTTACCAAACTATTGCACGAAGTAGAAAAAGAAGTGAATGATATTTATGATCAGTACGATATTATACGCATTAATCAACAGTCGGTAGAGTATCCCGGAATAAAAAGTTCCAGATTGATGGTTGATATTCAAAAACTTAGACAAACAATTGGTTACGATAGGATACAGATTGCAGAGTTAAAAAGTCAATTAGGCTCATACAAAAGCAACAATAGCAGCATCAATCAAATTAAAAAACAATACATTAAAATTTTAGAATCAAAAGACCGCACGATAGTGTTGCTTCAAAAAAGATTAACCAATCTGGAGGATGAACTCAGCAAAAAGGAAATAATAATTGAAGAACAAGCCAAGGTAATTTCCGAACAAGAAAACAATATTTTAAGTCAGGAAGAAATTATCAAAGAACAAAAAGAAGACCTGCTCGACAGCAAAGCTAAATTGGCTTATAAAAATCAATTAATAGAAGGCTTATCTACCAAACATGTGATTTTATATGCGCGCAAAGAAACTATTCATATCGAATTGGAAGGAAACTCTTTTTATTTGCAAAATAAAATCAATCAATTGGAATTAATATCTGATCATCCTAGCTCAAGCTATACCATAAATGAGTTAAAAGAAGGCGTTACCGAATTTAAAATTACAAATCCAACAGCATTTTGGGACAACAATAACTATTTACTTATCCGCGTTAAAGCGCGAAAATTGTAATTTTTTTCCATTTTTAAATTCCTATGTATACCGTTAAAAAAGTATATTTTTTGATCCGGATATTTAAGAAACGAAAAAATATGCCGTATCTTTGACCATTAGAATTGAGCCTTTATTTATTCACCCAAATTTAATTGATTATGTCAAATAAAATATTCGACCAAGTAAAACCAGGCGTTTTGTACGGAGACGATTTAACAACGGTATTCAAATTGGCTAAAGCCAATCAATTTGCTATCCCTGCAGTAAATGTAACGGGTACAGATACCGTTAATGCCGTTTTAGAAAGCGCAAAAAAAGTGAATTCTCCTGTTATTATTCAATTATCGAATGGTGGTGCTTCCTTTTATGCAGGCAAAGCGCTTCCAAACGATAAACAACAGGCCTCTATTGCCGGCGCAGTTTCTGCAGCACTTCATGTGCACGAATTAGCTGAGCTTTATGGTGTTGCCGTTATTATGCATACTGATCATGCCGCTAAAAAATTATTGCCTTGGATAGATGGATTACTCGATGCCGGCGAAAAATATTATAAAGCCAACGGAAAACCTTTGTTCTCTTCGCATATGCTTGATCTCTCAGAAGAGCCAATTGCGGAGAATATCGAAATCTCAAAAAAATACCTTGCGCGTATGGCTAAATTAGGTATGACCTTAGAAATTGAGCTGGGGATTACCGGAGGCGAAGAAGATGGCGTTGACAATAGCGATGTTGACAGCTCAAAATTGTATACACAACCCGAAGAAGTCGCTTATGCTTACGAAGAACTTAAGAAAGTAAGTCCAAGTTTCACTATTGCCGCCTCATTCGGAAATGTACATGGCGTTTATAAACCCGGTAATGTAAAACTTACACCTAAAATTTTGGATAATTCTCAAAAATACATCGAGAAAAAATACAATACGGAAGCAAAACCCGTAAATTTTGTATTCCATGGTGGATCCGGATCCAGTCATGCCGAAATTCGAGAAGCGATTTCCTATGGCGTTATCAAAATGAACATCGATACAGATACACAATGGGCTTTTTGGGATGGGATTAAAGATTATTACGAAGCAAAAAAAGCATATTTGCAATCACAAATCGGAAATCCGGATGGCGAAGATTTGCCTAATAAAAAATATTACGACCCAAGAAAATGGTTAAGAGCCGGTGAAGAATCGGTTATTAAACGTTTGGAAATTGCCTTCGACGATTTGGATGCTATAAATCGTTGTTAGGATATCCGCTTCACCGTTTTATTTTAGTTATAAGAAAATTTTACTATTTTTGGATAGCTATTAAATATCTAAAACCGAATATATGGAGACAGAATCGCCTTTAAAATATGATTGGTCCAATAAAACAATTTTAATTGTTGAAGATGTAAATCATAATTATAAATTTCTGCTTCATGCCTTTAAGCCCACCAATGCAAAAATTTTATGGGCAAAAAACGGAAAAGAAGCTTACGATCTTTGCAAAACAGATACTAAAATAGATATTGTTTTAATGGATATCAATATGCCTATAATGAATGGCTATAAGTCAACACGTTTAATAAAAGGATTAAATAAAAACATCCCCATTATTACTCAAACAGCCTATGCTTTTGCCGGAGAACGCGAAAAAAGCTTTGCTGCCGGTTGCGATGAATATATCTTAAAACCCATTCGTACCAACGAATTATTAAGACTGATAGCAAAATATTTGTAAGCTTTCTGATGAATAAAAAAAGGGACTTGATGCTTTATCAGTCCCTTTTTTTTACGTTTAAATTACGCTTAACGCGATAAAGTACGTATCAATTCCTTGGATGGTATAGTTATTACCGGAATAGGTGATTGATCGATAAGTTGCTCTGCAAAAGAGCCTTTCCATAAATTCGAGACTTTACTTATTTGTGTAGTCATAATCGAAATCATATCGGCTTGCGCAGCATTGGCATATTTGATCGTTTCATTGACTACATCGTCACTTTCAATCGATTTCACCACAAAATCAATATTACTTCGTTCCAAATATTCTGCTGACTGTCGGGTATAGCGTTCCACATTTTCTTTCACTGTGTTTACACTGGTATGATAAATAGCCAGCAAATGCACCTCTGATCCGCAAGCACGTGCCAAGCGAACGGTAAACGGAATTTTTTGCCTCGTTTCTAAGGTATCATCAATAGGTATTAATATCCGTTTAAATGCCTTGGCAATCCTTGCTCCATCGCGTACAGAAATAATAGGAATGGAGGCATTTTCTATAATTTGAAATGCAAGAGAATGCGAAAAAAGTTTAAGATTCACTTTTCCTTTTGTGCCAATCACAATTAAATCGGCACCAAAGTTTATCGCTTCATTATTAATTGCAGTCACAATATTTTTCCCATCAATAAAGCGGTACGAAAAACTATCAGCCGACAGTTTATCCGCATATTTCAAAATAATTTCTTCGAATCTTTTTTCTACTTCTTCCTGCCTTTTAGCGGCAGGTGTTTTAAAAATAGGCTTCGATTTATCGGGCTTATTTACAAATACCAGTTCGATTTTAGATTTAGCTTTTTCGGCTATGATTACAGCAAGCTTAAGTGCAGCAAGCGATTCAGTTAAAAAATCAATTCCAACGACTATTGATTTCATAATTTTCGTTTTTTAGCTAATATCTAAACGTAAAGATAGTCAAATATATTTTATGATACTAGTTCTTATCGCTTATCAATATCCTATCCTTAACTTCAAAGGCATTGGGGTATCGCCTTACTATTTTTCGCAAAAAGCCCACCGCTTCTATCTTGGTTCTAAAATCACCTATTCTTACGCGATAATAAGGCTCGTTAAACGAAACATAAGCATGGTAGCCATAGTATTTCGATTCAAAATCTTCTTTAACTTCTAAAGCCTTTGATTTTGAATAATTCCCGGATTCAAAATAAATCTGAATACGATATCCCGGGATAGAATTATCCATGGCATTCAATTTCTTATGCAACATAATTAAGGAATCGAAGCGCTGTGCTTGAGTTAATGGCATATAAATATCATCCCCAAATTGCCCTTGAGCAAATCCTATTACCTGAAAAAAAAGAAAAATAGAAAATAAAGCGTATTTAATTTTTGGCATCAATTGAAAAGATTTTCCGGTTTTACACTTAAAATAGGCATCGCCGATAAATTAATAATTTTTTGACTGTAGTCGCCGACTAAAATACTTAGATTGGCTTTTTCCTGATCGGTCATAATAACCACCATATCGGCATCCACTTTATTCGCATACTCAATAACAGTCACAGGTAAATTACGCGACTGCTTTTTTTCTACAAAATAAGTAAGTTTTTCTTTTGTTAGGTATTTTTCAGCTTCCATCATCGATCGATCTACTTTCTTTTTGAGCGAAGATAAATTGGTGGTATAGATCGATAAAAGGTGAATTTCCGAATTAAACGATTTTGCCAATTTTGCAGCCATTGGTACTTTCTTGGTCGAATCCATCGAGTTATCGATAGGAAGGACTATCGTTTTTATTGGCCTTTCAATATCATAGTCGACGCGGACACTAACAACAGGGCAAGAAGCATAGGTAATAATTTTAAAGGCATTGCTTCCTATCCAAAATTCTTCAAAGCCCGAAATTCCGTGAGTTCCAACAACAATTAGTTCGGCTTCAACCGCTTTAGCTTGCAGCGCCAATTCCTGATAAACCTTTCCTTTACGCATTTTTATTTTAATGCTACCACCCGTTAAAGCATGCGATTTTTCCTCTTTTATCCTCTGAAGCTCAAGCTTGGCATCTCGCCTTATTTCATTCTTGCCTAATTCAATGATCGATTCTTTGGTATTGCATGAATCAACCCAGACCAACAAAATATTAGCTTGAAGTGTATTCGCAATTTTTATTGCATAATCCAGCGCGTTTAAAGCACCGGTCGAAAAATCCATAGCAACAATAATATTCTTCATCCGAGTCTGATTTAAATAATTTATAAGGCTCCTTTTTTTATCTATATTCCGTTTTAAAAATCAATAATTTATAAGGATTTTAAAACAAAATACAAATCCTATTTCCTGTGCTAAATTAGCTATTTTTTTTAAAAATCATTTTATTAATCCGAATATAAGTGCATTTAGGCCACCTTAAAAATCATTTTTTCTTGAATAGCATTTCAAGAAATGAAACAAAACATCACACAAAATATCCTTACATTTGTCGCAAGGCAATACTTTATTATAATTCGCTGAAAGTTGAAAACAAACCGGAAGACTTATGAACGAACACTTAGATGCTAGTGGTGAATCATTAGATGATAAAGAAAAAGATATAGAACAATTATTACGTCCCGGTCATTTTGCCAATTTTGCCGGTCAAGGTAAGGTTGTTGAGAACTTAAATATCTTTGTAAAAGCGGCTTCCAGAAGAGGAGAAGCTTTAGATCATGTGCTTTTACATGGCCCCCCGGGTTTGGGTAAAACTACCTTGTCGATGATTATTGCCAACGAACTCGGTGTGGGAATAAAAATAACTTCAGGACCTGTATTAGACAAGCCGGGTGATTTGGCCGGATTGCTTACTAATCTTGAAGAACGCGATGTTTTATTTATTGATGAAATACATCGTTTAAGCCCTATTGTTGAAGAATATTTATATTCTGCAATGGAAGATTATAGGATTGATATTATGATTGAATCCGGACCAAACGCAAGAACTGTTCAAATCGAATTAAATCGTTTTACTTTGATTGGAGCAACAACGCGTTCCGGTTTACTAACAGCTCCACTCCGATCGCGTTTTGGAATTAATTCGCGCCTGCAATATTACGATGCTAAAACGCTCGAAAAAATAGTTATCCGATCGGCAAGCATTTTAAATGTTCCTATTCATACTGAAGCAGCTAACGAAATAGCACGCCGAAGTCGAGGAACTCCAAGAATTGCAAACCTTCTGCTACGCCGTGTACGTGATTTTGCTGAAATAAAAGGGGATGGAAAAATCGATCTGAAAATCGCTCAATACGCACTTAACGAACTCAATGTAGATAAATACGGATTAGACGAAATGGATAACCGTATTTTGTCAACCATGATCGATAAATTTAAAGGCGGTCCTGTAGGTATTAGTACAATTTCTACTGCCGTTGGTGAAGATACCGGCACTATTGAAGAAGTTTATGAGCCTTTTTTAATTCAAGAAGGATTTATAGTACGAACGCCCAGAGGAAGAGAAGTTACGGATGCGGCCTATCGTCATCTCGGAAAATTTCGTTCTGCTAAGCAGTCCGATCTATTCGATTAACTGCAGAAATAAAACTATGCCAACAGCCAAAGAAAGAAAATCGGCAACAGCATTAAGTGCTTTTATTCACTCCAGGGCAAAAGCATTGGGATTTGCGGATTGTGGTATCTCTGAGGCTACCTATCTTAAAGATGAAGAAGCTCATTTAAATCAATGGCTTGACGAGAAGCGAAATGGTTTAATGGGTTATATGGAGCGGAATAAAGATAAGCGTCTTGATCCACGACTCTTGGTTGAAGGTGCTAAATCGGTAATTAGCGTCTTGCTAAATTATTACCCCAAGCAATTGATGGATACGGAAAATAATTACAAAATTTCCAAATATGCCTATGGAAAAGATTACCACGATATAATCAAAAGTAAACTTAACGTGTTGGTAAAAGAGATTTTGCGAGAACATCCTGAAAGCAATTACCGAATTTTTGTTGATTCTGCGCCCGTTTTAGATCGTGCTTGGGCAAAAAAAAGCGGACTCGGTTGGATAGGAAAAAACAGTATGCTTATCACCAGAAAAGCGGGTTCCTTTTTTTTTATTGGGCATATTATTATCGACATAAAACTGGATTACAATACTTTACAAGTAAAAGACTATTGTGCCAATTGTACGCGATGCATCGATGCGTGTCCAACACAAGCCATTTACGAAGTCCGAAAAGTAGATGCCCGAAAATGTCTTTCCTACCAAAGCATTGAATTTCCGTTGCTTGCAGACCGCAGCAAACCAGAGCACTATCAGGACTGGATTTTTGGTTGCGATATTTGCCAGGATGTTTGTCCGTGGAATATTAAATTTATTGCGCCAACTACCGAAGAAGCTTTTGAGCCCCATCCATCACTTTTAACCCATAAAAAAGAAGATTGGAACAATTTATCGGCTATGGAATTCGGCGAAATATTTAGGGGAAGCGCCGTTAAAAGAGCAAAATTCAGTGGATTTAAAAAAACGATAGACTGGGTAAAGAAAAAAGATTAAGAAAGCACTATAATCTTATTTACTTTCTAAAAACGAATTGATTTTTTTTAAAAGTACAGATATTGAAATTGGTTTCGACACGTAATCGTCGCATCCGGCGGCAATGCTTTTTTCGCGATCACCACCCAGGGCATAGGCTGTTTGCGCGATGACGGGCAAGTTAGGTTTTTTCTTTTTAATTTGTTTTACTACTTCATACCCATTTAATATTGGCAAATTAATATCGAGAAGCACTAAATCAATAGAATCATTGTTAAGTGCAGTATTAACAGCATCTCTGCCATTCTCTACCCAAAGGATATTGACCTTAGATTTTTTGAGCAAGAGCCGAAGAAAATTGTAATTACTAACAATATCTTCTGCAATAAGTATGCTTTTTCCTTCCCAAACGTAATTATTAATATTAAAATCTGTAGTGTTCATTTTTCTGTAATTATTTATCAAAGGTAAAATAAAAAGTTGAACCTTTTCCTACTTCCGATTCTACTCTAATTTCACTTCCCATTATTTCTATTAAGTGGTGGACAATAGACAAACCCAGGCCTAAACCTTCGTGGGCTTTATTTTCATCTTCAACTACCTGCCCGAAATTTTCAAAAATAAGCTGGAGCTTTTCTTTTTCTATTCCTATTCCTTCGTCTTTTACATAAAACTCGTATTGACTCTTATGCTTTTTATAACCAAACTCAACGGTTCCTTTTTCGGAGAATTTAAACGCATTATCCAAAAGTTTGGAAAACACCATTTCGAGTTTAGTGGGATCGGTATTTATCTGATCTTCTGTTGGATCGCTATTATTCACATCCAAATTCATTACTAAATTCACTCCCTTATTGGCATAACGTTTATTGTTTTTATACTTCGAATAAATTTGTTTTAAAAACAGATTGAGTGAAAAGTCCTTTTTTTCGTATTTTAAATCGCGTTTTTCCAATAAAGAAACATGCAAAATATCCTCAACAATAGCCAGCAAATGCATACCACTACTTAGTATTTCCTTATTGAAATCGGCAAGATCTTCTGGATCTAAATTTCCCATTTGCATCAATTCGGCAAAACCGATAATTGCATTTAAAGGAGTTCGTAATTCGTGCGAAATAGAAGAAAGGAAGGCCGATTTCATGCGGTCGGAATCTTCAGCTAACTGCTTGGCTTTTAAGATATTTTTTTCGTATTCTTTGCTTTGCGTAATATCAATACCCGAAAAAGCGATATAGATAGGCTCTATTTTCTTGTTTCTAACAAGGGCTGTATTTAAAAATACGGGTACGACTGATGCGTCTTTTTTTACATGCCAAATTTCTTCACTTTCAAAACCGTCCTGAGCAATGCTCAATTCTGCCATCTTTTTAAAGTTGTAGGGCGATCCTTGAGCACTCAATAAATCGAAATTCTTACCGATTAAAGTCTTAGTCGTGTAGCCATGAATTTTAGCAAAATGATTATTTGAATAAACAATTTTTCCTCTTAAATCTGTAATGGCCAATCCATAATTGGCGATATCGGCAATAAGTTTAAAGCGTTCTATCTCTTCTATATAATTTTTTCGCTGCGTAATATCGCGCACAATGCATATTACATTGGGTTCCTCATTAATTTCTACTGAAGCCATCGACATTTCAATAGGAATCAAATTTCCGTCCATATGCGTTGCATAAAGCTCTACATTTTTGCTGTATTTTTTTTGATCGATAACATCCTGAATAAGTTGAATGCCTTGCATAAACTCCTCCGTGAGCTTATCCGAAGAAAACAAAATCCGAATATTTTGATCCATTACCTCCTCTTGATCGTAGCCAAATAATCGAGTCGCTTCCAAATTCCAGAAATTAATTTGGCCGTACTCATCAAACATTATTATAGC
>JBFHQD010000032.1:0-19006 GCA_041592395.1 Bacteroidales bacterium
ACGAGGAATGAGAAAAATTATGGTGTTTATTATGGCTGTTACTTTGGGATTAACAGCCTGTGATAAAGATGAAAATGATGCTGCCCTACAATTGGAAATTGATAAGGAAATCATCGAAAACTATTTAAGCGCTAATCAGTTAACGGCAGAATCGACCGCTTCGGGCTTGTATTATATTATCGACAATCAAGGTGATGGTATTAAACCATCTATCAGTTCAACGGTTACGGTTAATTATACCGGCAAACTGACCGATGATACTGTTTTTGATAGTGGAACTGCCAGTTTTCCTTTATCAAATGTAATTGAAGGTTGGCAAGAAGGCATTCCTTTATTTAATGCCGGTGGAACCGGTAAACTGATTATCCCTTCGTGTTTAGCCTATGGCTCTCAAGGAAGTGGTTCTATCCCCCCAAATACCGTATTGGTTTTTGATATCTATTTGATTAGTGTTAAATAATGTTTCAGCATCGTTTTCAAAAAAAATTAGCTTGGCTTATTGGGTTGAGTTCTTTGCTGCGACTCATTTTAGCTTTTGCTGTTGAACTTGGAAACGACGAAGTATATTATTGGACTTACGCCCTTTATCCGGATTTAAGTCATTTCGATCACCCACCAATGGTGGGTTTTTTTATCCAGCTTTTTTCATTCAATCTGTTGTTCGATAGTGAGGTTTTTATTCGACTGTCATCTATTGTGTTTGCGGGAATAAATACGTGGATATTCTTCCAAATAGGAAAGCAAATTAAGAACGAATTGAGTGGTTGGTATGCCGCTTTACTTTATACAGCTTCTTTTTATACAAGCATTATTGCCGGTGTTTTTATTTTGCCCGATACTCCACAGGTTTTCTTTTGGTTGATTAGTTTGTATTTGATGTTGGATATTTTACCCGACAAAGATTTGGTTTCTTCTAGCAAGCGAAAAATGCTTTTGTTGGGATTCGTAATTGGTTTGGGAATGCTATCTAAATATACGTCGGTTTATTTATGGGCAGGAGCAGGACTCTATATTCTTTTTTATAACCGATTGTGGTTAAAAACCTATCAATTATATATAAGTATCCTATTATCAATTGCTTTACTTCTTCCTGTCTTGTTTTGGAATTTGCAAAACGATTTTATCAGTTTTACTTTTCAGGGCGAAAGAGCCAATATTTTTAGTGCCGCTTTTCGTTTTGATTTTTTTATGGTCGATATTTTTGGGCAGTTTCTTTACAATAATCCAATTGTATTCTGCTTAGTTTGGATAGCTGTTTGGAAAGGATTTTTTAGAAATGACTTTATTGAAAAACAGAAATTTGCGCTGTTGCTGTTTTTGTCATTGCCTTTAATTCTTACCTTTTTATTTGTGGCTTTGTTTAGGCATACTTTGCCCCATTGGACCGGTCCTGCTTACCTTGCTTTAATGCTTGTTGGCGCCGTTTATTTGAGCGAAAAATTTAAAAACAGGATGCATTGGACACTTAAATCTGCTCTTGTTTTGCTCCTGATTTTTATCGTAATGGGAATGGCACAGATCAATTATGGATTTTTGCATACACAGAATTTTGTTCGAAATGATCCAACTTTAGACATGTATGGCTGGAAACAGTTGAGTCAAAAAGCCAAACCTTTGTTCATAAACGATAGTGCTGAAGGTAGCATGCCTAAAAACGCCCCAATTATCTCTTGGCGCTGGTTTCCTGCTGCTCACCTCGATTTATATATTGCTCAACCTAATGATAAAGAAGTAAAAGCGATTGGAAGTCTGGAGCGTATTCATAAATACGCTTGGATGAATAAACAAAGAGGCGGTTTTCAATTGGGAATGGATGCTTACTTTATAACGTTTAGCAACGATTTTGAAGATCCAAGTAAAAATATTTCTACCTATTTCGAAACTGTTCAAGAGCCTGATACTATTTCAATTGAGCGTTCTGGAAAAGTGGTAAAAGAAGCTTATATTTATCGTTTAAAAAATATGATAGAGATTCCAACTAATGAGTTGGATTAAATCCAAATAGAAAGTGAGGGGCAAAGTGAGGGCTTCACTCAAAGTGAAGCCCTCACTAATATTAAACGCCCCTCTTTTTTTTATAAATAATCGTACTGATTTTACATCATCACTACCCCAATTAATGGTCTTTGAACACCCTGTCTATAAATTAGCCACTGCGTGACTTAACGGAACACCGTGGCTGGTTTGGAGATATTCCAAAACACTTAGAAACATTCATAATCTAAATATAACAGCCAGTAAAACAGGTATATAAAATTTGAATAAAAAAATAATTGCATTTTTCGGGTAATGTTTTTCTGTTTTTTACCATTAATAGTAAATAGGAATAGCTTATACGGGTTCCTATAAAAACACTATTTATGAATTAAAAACAGCACTATAAAGAAACACATTATTAAAATTTCACTATTTTTAGGCATCTCTTTTTTGTTTATGCAATGTTTAAAAAAAGATGAAATTCATTTATCAGCAGAAGAGATATCAATAGTAAAAATTAAAGAGGCAAAGGAATTTTTTGAGATCCAATTCCAGCCAAGTATAAATAGTACCAAAGCTGATTTAAATACAAGTGAAGGCAAATCGAAAAGGCATACACTTAAGAAAAATTTGGATTGGGAAAAAGCCTACACAAAGCTTATGCAAAATGGAGAGTTAGGTGTTTATGTTCCGGTGTTATATGATGAGGATACTTATTTCATTAAAGGAAAATGGGCTTGGCAATCGTTAAGCGGATTAACTTATGTGCTAATTTATGAGAAAGAGAAAGGAAAGAAAAGTCTGGAAGTTGTTACTACTTTTCCGGATGCTGATTACCTTTTAGCTGATGAAAAACCGGAATTGTTTTCCGGAGTAGTATATGTAGAAGACTGGAACGGAAAATTTATAAAATCTATCCGGCATTTTGATGGAAAAATGTATTTATTGGAAAACCTGAATAATTCAAAGAGCACCTTATATACCTTGTGTTCAACTGTCATAGATTGGTATAGTTGCAGTATATTCGGTTGTAATTATAATTATTCGGAAATTGTATATTATGTTTGTGATGATTCAAGCGGAGGAGAACCTATCGTAACTACGGTATACAGTCCATCCGGAGGCGGAACAACAACTCCCACAGATACTACAGAAGAGTGCAATTGTGATATTTGTCCTGTTTGCGGTGGTTGTTTGGAAACAAGCTATAAATATGTTCCTGCCGATGATGATACGGTTGATCCAACAGAAAACGTGCCGGATTGCCCGGTATGTAGTTGTGCTCCTACAGTTATTGAAGATTCTACATTTATTAATTCTGTAGCTAATTGTGTTAAGGATAAACTTGAGAGTGGGAATATTCTAAATGATCTTATTGCAGGTTTTGATCTTGATGCTAGCAAAATCGATGTTACATTTAAAGTAGAAGATTTATCAGGTTTGAATGGAAAATGTGTATTTAATAAAACTACTTTGCAAATGGAAATTATTATTGATATTGACCGATTAAATGCTTCATCGATGGAATTAGCAAACACTATTCTTCATGAGTCATTTCATGCCCATATTTATGGGAAGTTATATGATCCAGAATTATATACTGGCCCATTCCCTGAACCAAATTTCAAAGAAGATTTCGAAGCATACAGAATTAAATATGGAGATTCTTCTCAACATAATTATATGGCAGATAAATATATTACATATATGAAACAAGGATTAAACGATTATTTTAATACTGAATCATACCAATCTGCCTTTTTAAACTATGTTTCGGATATGACTTCGTATTATGGTACTGATTTTATGTTGGAATGTTTAGCCTGGAGTGGACTTAAGGAAACAGAAGCCTGGAGCGAATTTTATAATGACCCAATTAATAAAGCAAAATACGACGAAACATATGAATCGATAATAGGTCTTTTACCAAACGAAAATTGTGAATAAACACGATAATTATGAAAAATTCAATAGTAATATTCTTTTTTTTGGCAATAGCTTCTGTTGCCGTTGCCCAAAACATAAAGCCATTACACAACGATACCATTGTGTGTATAGTAGATACCAGCAATTATTTTACATCGTATACGGAGAATCCTTATAAAAAACTTCAATATTTTCATTGGCTTGTAGGTATTAAGGGGCATTATTACGACCATAAATCGCCTGAAGATGCTGATTTTGCTCTCATTGGCTTTAGCACAGATTTTAGAAAATATATTACCAGCAAGGATTCTTTAAAAATAGAGGTGCCATTAAATAGTTTAGAAGAACGGTTTACCGTAGTTACAGACCTTTGGCTAAATAAACAAAAATCTTTAGATACAATACACGAAATTGTAGGGTTTGCACCTTGGATAAAGTATAATTTCATCATTTTTAAAAGCGAAATAGAATCCAGTACCAATGGAAAAGTTTTTATGTATCGTGTTTTGGTAGGTTATAATGAGGTTCAGTATTAAAAATATAAAGTTTGCAGGCTGTTTTAAGCCTGCAAACTTTTGTTGATAGAGTGTATTTATTCACATTTAATGGAGGGTGATATTCTTAAGGCGTTTATTTCACGATATTTTTCTTCTTCCAGCACTTTATTCCCATTGGGTGAGCTTAATTTAACGTGGACTATTGGAACTACAGCTGATGGGAGTAATGCAGAAACACTACCCATAGGAGTTTCAAGAAATGGCGTTTATGATGCAGTTGAAATAAGGTTAAGTGAAGAATATTTAAATACAAGTTCATCAATATTAATTGCTCAGACCATGTTACACGAAGCTTTACATGCCAAATTGATTGCAGAAGTTTATGATGAAAAGCAAACAACAGATTTTTTTGTGTTGTATGCCTACTATAGAGAATTTCCAACAGGTAGCTTGGATGAAGAACAAGAAATGCAAATGCTGAATGATTATACAGATGAATTAGCTCTAGCATTGCAACAATATGATCAGTCTCAAGGAGTAAATAACACTGTTGATTTTTACTCTGAAGCTTTAAATTATTATTTTTCAAGCCTGTTAAATATACCCACATACTCCTCTGGAGGTGATGAGTATAAAAAATTGTTTGATTCATCCACAAATTGCAATTAAATGAGAAAATATATCTTTATATTTATAATCTTGTTTCTGGGGTGGCAATGTTCTCCTATCCGAAACAAACACAATGCTGTGTATTTTTATAATGATAATACAGTATTTAAAGTATATGACAACGGTAGCGATTCCACTTCACTAACGCATTTAATTTTTTACAGGATACAAGGTAAAACAATTAACCGCTATATACTCGATACGATTTTAATCGGGAGAATACATAAATCGTATAGTTTTATTCACGAAGCAGTTAAAGACTCCATTTTTTTTAAGCCAAAATCTTATCTTAAAAAAATTGAGTATTTTGATACGAGATGGCTTGAAAATGAATCCCATCTGGATTCATTTTGGTCGTCAATTAAACCTTGGGAAGGATACCCGAGAGATACACTAACTATTTTTGTAATAGAACCCTATAAAAATACAGATACATTAATATTCAGGCAAGTACATCGGTGGTATGTTCAGCCCTAGCTAGTTAAATGTATTTGGAAGGCGATTACAATGAGTAAAAAATTATAAAATAAACCCATGAAAACGTTATTTTAAAAGAATAATTTTACAAACCTTAACCCATTTTACTTAGTTAATACACACTTATCTATAAATAAGCCACAGCGTGCCTTTAAGTCACGCCGTGGCTTTTACCTAATGAGACCTTTGCAAAACTAAAATTAACTGAAAGATGAAAAAAACCTTGACTCCTTTTGGTCAGGCATTTCTCCTTACTCAGGGGGCTTATGCGACACAATACCTATCTATGTTGTGGAGCCAATCTTAAATGCAGATTCACTAATCATTAGGCAAGTACATAGGTTTTATATTTTAAATGAATGAAATTGACATAGATAAAATATGACCAAGTATATAATTGAATTATATTTAAAAAAGGATAAAATAAAGAATCTTGGTCCAACATATCGAGGGTACTCTAGTCAATTCCTATATTGGCTTAAAATGAAGGTGCGGAGAATTCCTCTAATCCTTCTTGATTCATTCAGACAACGGTTGTATTTTTTTGATTAAAATTTCCTCCTTCCGGTATAATCCCAAAAAAACCCATCCACAAAAAGCAGACAGGCACGTAAATATATTGTATGGTTTTTGGTTTATTTTTTTTAAAATTCATACGATGACTCAAAGTCATCGTATGAATACTTTTAAATTATTCGCCTTGTTTATAAATAATCGCATTGATGGTTACATCATCACCACCCATATTAATGGTCATACCGTAAGGTTTATCATCCGAGATCTTGATTTGAGCATCGCCTGCTTTTCCGGTGAGTTGTTGCCAAATGGTTACAGCTTGATGAACGCCTGTTCCTCCGGTTGGATGTCCCCAACCAATTAAACCTCCGGTAGTATTTATCGGGATAATGCCGTCGCGCTTGGTATGTCCGTTGGCAACAAAATCGCAGCCTTCGCCGGGTTTTGCTAATCCTAATGCTTCTACGGTAAGAATTCCGGCAATAGAAAAACAGTCGTGTAATTCTACCGTTCCAATATCATTAATCGTTAAACCGGTGTCTGCAAAAACTTTTTGAATGGCCGTTTTAATGGCTTTTAATTCAGTTAATTCTGTTGGGTCTTCGGTAATATTGCGAATTACCTGTGCATAGCCAACAACTTCAACAGCATCTTTCTTATCAATTCCAATTCGTTTTAAACCTTCTTCACTTGCTATTATAATTCCGGAAGCCGCATCCGATACTTTGGAGCAATCCATATAGTTTAGATGATCCACAAATACTTTCCCGTTGGGTTCTGATTTTAAAGAAAGTCCATAAGGATCGGGATGTGTATTATGGAATTCTTGTGCTGTTGGATCTAAACGTGCATTTTCTATCGCGTTAGCGTACCATTGCGCCATTCCTTTTCTGGCTCTGTCGCGATCGTATTTTTCGAAATAAGCACCGGCTCTGTCGCTAAACTGACCGGGGAAAAAATAAGCATGTCCGTTTTTTCTTTTTTTGAACCAGCCTGCATAAGCCAAAATATCAGCTCCATAAATGGCTTTAACTGTATTCTGAACTTCAGCACCCATACTCAAAACCACATCGGCAGATTCGGCTAAAACAGATTTGATTCCACTTACCAATGATAAAGATCCTGAACCGCAAGCGCCTTCCACACTGGTGGCGGGTTTAAATTCCAAATCCTTATCAATCATGGGAAAAAATCCGGGCAAATTGCCTTGATGGTTGAAATGTGCGGCCATAAAATTCCCCAACACACTTTCGTCAACGCTTTTTGCGCCACCATCAATTTGTTTTAAAACACCTTGTCCGGCTTCTTTCAGATAATCTTCCAATCCGGGGCGTTCTTTTTTAGGATTAAATTCTTTACGACCGGTTCCCATCGAAATGGTATTGTAACCGGCGGCCATATATATTTTTCGTCTTAAATTTTTCATCTGTATATAATTTTATGTTTCGGCCAGACGGAACATCCTCGATAAACATTCTCCTGTGTGTCAAACTCGCTTATCCATGGACGTTTCATCTGTTTGTAATTTAATAGGCTCACAAAAGCTTAATTAAAATAATTATTTATCGGTCCAAAAGCATGGAAAAATCCGGTAAGCATAACCGTATTTACATCATTGTCGTTGGCTGCTACACCATCGGCAACTAATTTTTTACCAATAGCGTTCGAACGAGCTCCATATTTCAGCGCCAATTCGGTGCCCAAGGCGTCCATTTTTTTCATATTGGTAAAGAAAGCGCTAAACAATTCTTCTTTATTTTTTTTGCGAATAGCCACTTTCCAAGGTAAATAGCCTTCGGGCAAATCACCCAATGTTTCATCACATTGTTCGGCAAAATCAGCAAAATTGACATAGGTTTTCAGTTCGGGATCGTAGGCCGCTACCGCTTTTCCTTTTTCATACTTTAAAAACCCATCTTTTTGAGCACCACTACTCATTTGTCCGCCTCTGATATCCAAAGCCATAAATTGATCAAGAATATCGCTATGCAAGTCCTCATCGGGCATATATGGATTCATCACGTTCAGGATAAATTTCATTACATCGATGCCGACATAATCCATCAACTGAAAAATGCCCATTGGACGAACCAGATAATCTTGCGTTACTTTGTTGATCATATACACCGCTTTTGGCCAAGTATACATTTTACTCAGTGTAACGGCTTCATTAATTCCGTGTAAACCATCGCGCATAAAATGGCCGTTACCAATAAATCCGGCAATATCGTTGGCAGGAACGATTATTTTTTTGAGGTGTTTAGAATAAGCATAGGCAAAATCGACCATTACCGAATCTGTGTTTTTGGTCGTGATGAGCTCAACCAGTTTTTGAACAGCGGGTGGATTGTAAAAATGGAAGCCCAAAACACGTCCTTTTAGGTTGGCTTTTTCCTCGATTAATTGGATAGGAACAGAACTTGTATTCGTAAAATACCAGGGCTTATTTGGATTGTTCTTATCGATTTGGGATAAGATTTTTACTTTTAAATCCGGATTTTCGCTCACCGCTTCAAAAATCAAATGCGACCGGTAAGCCACTTCCATAGCTGTTGTTGGTCTAATAACATGCATGACATCAAAGATATACTGGTCGATGATTTCACCGTTTTGAATTAGGTCGGCGCGATCTTCATACATTTCGCGCAACCAAACCGTTTGTTTTTCAGCAATTTTTCTGACTTGTGCTTTTATGTAAGGCATAAGGCCTGCCAATCCTTCATCAGAAAGGTCGATGGCATTTAAGACAAAAGTTTTGCCCTTGTTTTCGGGTTTTAGACCAAGATTAGTCATTTCAACAGCAGTGAGAAGAAGAATTCCGCTACCCATTTTACCGGCTGCACCCAAAACACTTACGTTTTGTAATTTTTCGTCGTATGTCATTTTATATAATTTATTTGTTTATGATTTAAGGGAAATTTACTTTTCTCCAAGGCATCTTCTAAAGGTATTCCTTCGGGACCTTCGGAAAAGTGAATTACCAATTTGGTTTTCGTTTTTCTAAAAAGGCCTTCATTCCTTCTTCGCCTTCAGAGTCTTTGCCAAACAATTTTCCGAATTGCGCAGCTTCTAATTTTTCTCCTTCGGCTAATGTCATATCATAACCTTTAATCGTCGCTTGTTTAACGGCTTTAATGGCCTGAGGCCCTTTTGATGCTATGTTTTTAGCTATAGTCAGGCAAGTTTCGAGTAAGGCTTCGGGTTCTACTACTTTTTGAACCAATTTTAATCGCAAGGCGTCATCTGCGCCAATCATATCAGCCGACATCAATAAATAAAGGGCGTCTGCCATGCCTATTAAGCGAGCCAAACGTTGTGTACCGGCAAAGCCAGGAATTAAACCCAGGTTAACTTCGGGTTGACCAAATTTGGCTTTGGTGCTGGCAATTCTAAAATCGCAACCCATGGCTAATTCTAATCCTCCGCCCAAAGCGAAACCGTTGATAGCCGCTATTACGGGAATATCTAAGGAGGAAAAACGAGTAAAGGTTTTTTGTCCGCGTGCTGAAAAATAACGGCCTTCATCGACGGTTTTATTGGCCATTTCGGCGATATCAGCACCCGCCACAAAGGCTTTTCCTTCGCCAGTGATTATAATGGCACGCAAAGCTTCATCCTGCTTGAATTCAGCAACGGCCTGATCCATTTCTTCAAAGAAACGCGTATTTAAGGCATTCATCGCTTGAGGTCGACTTATGGTGACAAGTGCAATGTTATCCGTTTTTTCTATTTTTAATATTTCGTAGGTCATAACACTAATTTTTTGATTTTTTTAAAAATCTATAACGCCTTTTTATATTCTGATAATCAGAAAGATAAAATAATATTCTTTTGCGATTTCAAATGTATGCATAATATTTTTTTTGGACAAACAATTTTGCTGAATTAGCCCTTTGTAGCGCTAATTTAGAAAGTATCTGTGAGCAAAGTCAAGCCGGATTGGTATTTGTATTTGAAGCTTTATTTTTAAATAGAAAACTTACCTTTGTCAAGCATATTCTAATCGCCAAAAGATGAACACCATAATTGATCAAATTTTAATTTTAGGTATTCTTGCCGGTGTAGGTGCCCTTGCTTACCGCTTTAAAATATTGGAGGAGTCGGCCAAATCCGTTATCGAAAAACTCGTTTTTTATATGGCTTTGCCACTGCTTATCGTGACCAAATTGGCGGTGCTCGAATTTACTCCCGAAATACTGCGCAATGCCGGTTTAGTTATCGTTTTGACCTATGTCATTATGTTTTCTCAGTTGCTTTTAGGCAAATGGAGTGCGCGAATTTTTAAATTAGAAAAACGGCAAGCCGTTATTCATAGTCTGCATTATATGTTGGGAAATGTTGTGTTTTTAGGCTTTCCCCTATTGGATGCGCTGATGCCCGGGGGCGAGGCTTTGCTTTATGCCGCGCTTTATCAATTGGTTTTAAATACCATTTTATGGTCGTATGGGGTTGTTCAATTAGACCCTGATAATAGACAAAAAGGATGGGGACAATTAAAAAAACTCATCAACCCGAACACCATTGCTTTAGGTTTGGGATTACTGATGATGCTGCTTTCGCTGCGATTTCCGCCGCTATTGCAAAAAGCCTTTAGTGGTTTGGGAAGTACAACGCTTTATTTAGCCATGCTTTATATCGGAATATTATTGGCGCAAATGAAAGTGAAGGAAATATTTAAACTTTCCATCTTTACTTTTAGTTTTAACAAGTTGATTTTAACTCCGGTACTTTTTCTTTTCTTGCTTTATGCATTTATCCATTACTTTTCTGTTCCATTAAATACAACGGCATTCACCGTATTGATTCTTGAATCGGCTATGCCGGCTATGACTATTTTGGTGCTTCTAGCCAAACGCTTTGGTGCTGACGATGCGTTAGCGATGAAAAACTTTTTTGTGAGTACGGTTTTGAGTTTGATTAGCTTGCCCTTTATTCTTTATTTATTGAAATGGATACAGTCGTGAGTTTGTTTTAAGGAATTATAATTTGATACCTTGGCAATGATATTTCCTTCTGATTAAACCTTATTTTCCGATCTTGATTTAGTAAAATTTTCTGAAGAGCGATGCCTAAATAAGGTTGAATTTTCATTCTCGTTTAAAATTTACGGAGGTGTTTTATGAGCGTTAATGCCCTAAAAACAGCTTATAAAAATGATTAGTGAGGGCTTTACTTAGCGTGAAGCCCTCACTTGAGCGGATAATCCAAAACACTTCTAAAATCAAACCGTGTTAATCCTTGTTCGATATTCAATTTATAAATTAATGATGCATTCTCCGAACATCAATCTTCATTCCACCGGTATCTTTGTCAAATTTATTTAAGCGGTATTTAAAGGTGAGCATAAAATAACGGCCTAAAACATTAGAGGTTCTTTCCATAAGGTAATTCATTTCGCTAATGCGTTCTATACCTTTGTTTTTATCGAGTAAATCGAATCCGTTGAGCGTAATCACACCTCGATTTCCCGTAAGAAAATAGCGACTGATTTCTGCCCGAAGAATGGGGATATTAACCGCTTCGCCAAAACTTTGTTCATCATAGCGTGTAATATCGGCCGAGAAGGAAAAATACCACTTCTCGCTTGGCGTATAACTAAGATCGGTATATGCACTCGTATTAAAATAGCTTCGGTTTAACGACTCTTGAACAGAATATTTTGCATCAGAATACTGAATTTTTCCTCCAACCATTAAATCCCATTTTTCTTTTTTTCTGTTGTTGAGGTAAAGACTTAAGGTATGACTGTAGTTTGTATTGATGTTTTCGGTTTCATTTACATAACTCAACCCGCGGTTCCAGCTTTCACTTAGCCGAGCGTTAAGATCGATACCCAATTTTCGGAAAGGAGTGGAAAAATCAAAATCGCCACGCGCACTATAGTCGTCCTTAACATTAATCAAACGGATTTCTTGTGCGAAATTATCCAGGATCGTCCTGCTAAAATTAATCTTGTCTTCGGTATAAGTTCCGCTTAAACTGGCAAAAATAGATGTTTGCGAAAACTGATCGTACATCAACCAATTAAAGCGAACATTATGCCGGTATTCGGGAATCAATGCGCTATTTCCCGAATAAATCTGAAGCGAATTGATGGTATTGGCTACGGGTAATAACTGACGTGCAGAGGGTGCATTTAAACTGGAATTGTAATTAAATCCTAGCCTTTTGCCTGTACTGTATTCGTAGCGCCACGAAAAGCTCGGAATAAAATAAAGGAAGTTGTTGTTTTCGGTTTCGGTATTGTTTAATGTGTTGAGCAGTTTTAAATATTCGATCCTTGCACTAAAATCGATTTGTGTTTTTTGCGTATTTCTTTTTAGCGAAAGTCCCGGTCTGGCATAGCTGTACTGTCGATTAAAATTGGGACTAAGGTCTTCGATAACATCATCATTACTCAAAGAATGAAGACGATCTATGGTTTCATCTGTTACTCCTGCTGTTAGCGATGGAACAAGATAAAGGAGACTGCTCAATTTTAATGTTGCTGAAGCCGTTGCAGAATAGCTTAGCGTATTGCTTTCGTCGTTTTGATAGCGATCGTCGATGATTTCATTTTGAACTGCAAAATATCGCGTTATATTATGCCATTCTGTTTCGGAAAAGCTTTCGCTGTAAGAGACATTTGCGTTGATTTTAAACAGTTTCCAATTGCTTTTTCCGGTTTTTAAATAGGTTGCCCTACTGTTAACGCTCATCCCGTTCGATTTATCGGTGCTTGTGCTGTACAAATTGTTCATAAGCACATCGTTTTCGAGACTTTCTGTTGATAAACTATTTACGCCCGATCCGTTATTCAAACTAGCTCCCCCAAACATGGTCAGGTTTTGCGTACTGTCGATGCGATTTCTCCAAGTGTAATTCAAACGGTGAACCCGATTTTTAGTATCCTCATTGTTTTCCTGATTCTGAGTAAAACTGCCACTTTCAGAGAAATTCTGGCTGCTGCTTTTTTCGATTAAATTGGTATTTGATCCATTACCTAAATAACTGATATTAAATCTTTTATTTTTCTTTGCTTCGTGTGTAAAATTTAATCCTGCTGCCCCTGAACTAACCAGCCCATTGATGCTCTGTCCAAAATCAACCGGTAAATTACTGTCGTCATCCAAACCAATATGAGCCGATCCTCCACCGCCCGACATCAAGCTTTGGAGTCCCCCCTGAAAATTTAAATAATCTTGAAAAGAAAATCCAGATTTATTGATATTGTTGAGCATACCAAGCGCGGCAAATTGATTTTCTCTAGTAAAACGAAATAGTTTTCCTCCAACTTGGTAGCGTTCGTCGGTACCCGCACCGGCGGTTACATCACCAAAATAGGCTGTTTTCTTTCCTTCTTTCAAAACCATATTGATGGTTTTTGAATAGCTTCCATCTTCTATTCCTGAAAGTTCGGTTTCGTCTGATTTTTTATTGTAAACCTGAATTTTATCAATGGCATTGGCCGGTAGATTTTTTGTAGCAACTGTGGGATCGCTGCTGAAAAATTCTTTTCCATCTACCAAAACCCTTGTTACGTCTTCGCCATGCGCCTTGATATTACCGGCTCTATCCACTTCAATACCCGGAAGCTTTTTTAGTAATTCTTCTGCCGCAGCATCGGTTTTGGTTTTAAAAGCATTCGCCACATATTCTACCGTATCTTTATTGATCAATATAGCAATTCGATCCCCTTTTACTTGCACTTCCTTTAAATTTTGAATGCGCGTTTTCATTACTATAGTGCCTAGATCGTCGCCACCGGAAGCTAAAGGATAATCGATAGTTCTATAATAGGATTCGTAGCCCATTATTCCGGTTTGTACTATATATTTTCCTTTTTTGATGTTCTTGATAAAAAACTGACCATTTTCATCGCTTACTGCATAATAAGCCATTGTAGAATCGGCAGGAACTAATAAAACGGCAGTAGCAAAAAGGAGAGGTTCTCCTGCTTCATTAATGAGATGCCCTTGAAGCGTGGATGTTTGAGCAAAAATAGAAAGGCTGCTCAAGATTAATACGAAAGTTAGAATGTTTCTCATGGTATTGGTTTGTAGTTTAAAAGTTTGGTTTGATCGTCTATTTTAAAATCGGTTATAAAATGGAATTAATGACCGCCGCGCATAATCATCATTCGGCCTCCACGCATTTCTCCTCCCATTTCCTTGGTTTTTTCTTCTACTATTGTTCTAAATTCTTCACGGCTTACATTCTTTCCTTTTTTAGGTTTGGAAATCAGTTCCTTATCAATGGGTTTAAGGTCTACGGTTTGCGCTATAACCGTGCGAGAACCATTATTGATATTTACCTCCAAAACTAATCCGGGTAAATTAACATAGTTAGCCGGACCACCCGGAACAGGAATACTGGGTGCAAACCAGGCGGATATCGTATCTTTTTCTGTGAGCTGTAAAGCTTCCATACAAGGATAATTCAATATCATTTTTTGCTTGCCGGTCAGTTTCCAACTGTCTTTCTCTGGTTCTCCTTCAATAAGAAAAATTCGCGTCATAAATTCTTTCTGCTCTATCTGAAGGTTTTCTTCAAAATCAAAATAAACCTTATCGTCGGGAGAGCTCATCATAAAGCGCATTCCTCTACCACGACCTTCACCCGGAATTACATCCTCGGCAATTTCTTTTGAAGGTTGATAACTCGATGCGCTTTCGTTGAAATACAATATCTTTTTTGATTTTCTTTCTTTAGGCATCCGGTCGCGCATTTCAGCGGGAATGCGATCCAAATTAAAATTTAGTTTGATGGTTTCTTCGTAGCTTACTTCGCCTGATTTTCCGGGCATTTGAGCACTAATAGAAAATCCAAAACTAAGAATCAGTAAGGTTAGCATGGTTTTTTTCATTTCACAATTTTTTAGATTTGTTTTTAAACTTGAGCTTCTATGTAAATATACTTTTAATACGAATCAAAATTAAATCGACTTTTGGTTTTCGAGGTTAAGGAAAACCTAAATATGTTAAAAATGCTTAATTATTTTTATTTGACTTTGTTTTATTCAAATGGTTTAATCAAGATCAAAATTAGATTAAATAATAAAGGCAAGCGATGAGTGATAAAAGATTTTGGTTAATTTTACGCCCTGCTTTATTCAAAAAGATGAATAGGCTCAGATGGCGAACCGAACTCGTCGCAAGACGATGGAGCTCCGCCAGATGGCGTAATGATAATGAAGCCCAGATGGCGAAACCGAAGTCGTTGTAAGATTTAGAAAAGGACGAAAAAAAATTACGACGAGCTCTCGACAGCTGAGCGAAATGATAATGAAGCCCAGATGGCGAAATTGGTAGACGCGCTGGTTTCAGGGACCAGTGGCCTTTAGGTCGTGCAGGTTCGATTCCTGTTCTGGGCACAATAAAACCGTATAGGATTAACAACCAATCGTATATGGTTTTTTTATTTTAAGGCCCTACTCAAATTCATTTAAGCGTGTTTTATAAAACGACAAGTAGAAAGCATTTTTAAAATTTAGCGCCTAAATTCTTCAGGTCTAATTTAAGTGCTGTTTTGAGACGAAAATCATAGAAATATATTGTCTAAAACTTTACGCTTATCTTCTAAATCAGCACGCTTGTTAAATAGATCTATACGTTTAAACAATCTATTATATTGTTGATTAGCAATTCTATATATTTGACAAATTGAAAAATACAATTATATACATATGAAGAACTGTTTAAAAAAAACGATTCCTTATATCCTTATTTGTTTGTTTGGATTTTTTCAGTCCTGCAACGCGATTACTAAAAAAAAGAAGAAAGAAAAAGCGATAGCCGTTCATGCACAGGTTCATAATCTGCCGGAGCAAAAGAATGAAGAACAAAAAATCAATGCCCAATTAAAAACTATAGTTGGTATTTGGGAGATAGAACAAAATGAGGAGTATAGCGTCTTTTCAAAAGTGAATATTATCAAGCTTGATGAGAGGCATTATCAATGCACTAAAGAACTTGTTGATGGAAGTAAACATACCATTGAATTAATCTTAACTCCGAATTACGAATTTCATAGTTTCAATAGCATAGGGGAGTATTATAAGGTAATCGACAATAAATTAGCCGCTTTTGATAGGGATGGATTAATTGTAACCTATACAAAAAAACAATAAATTTCTTTTTGGATGGCGGTTTTTGAAACGATAGTTCTAGCCATTATCAATCTCAATTAATTAAGCCGTTTAATTTTGTTTAATTTCGTGAATTCAATACACTAGAACAAGCCATGAAAATAAATGAATTTAAGTTAGAACGGTATTTCGCGCAACACGAATTTTCAGCAAAATATTTATTATCCAGTTCCGATTGTGATGGATTTGGAATGAAAGAAGTGTTGGATACTGCATCTAAGGAAGATCGTTTGCTATGGGATGAGTTGAGTTTGGGATATACCGAAAGCCAGGGCCATCCCTTATTGCGCGAAGCCATTTGCGCTTTTTATAAAAAGGCGAACAAAGAAAATGTGTTAATTGCCTCACCGGGCGAACTCAATTTCATAACGATGAATGTATTACTCGATCCAAAAGATCATGTAATTTCAGTTTCGCCAAGCTATCAGTCTTTAACAGAGGTTGTAAAAGCAATTGGCTGCGAAATTTCTTATTGGAAGCCCAATCCGGAAAATTGGTATTTCGATCCGCTAGAATTAGAAAAAATGCTTAAAAAGAATACCAAACTGCTTATTATAAATTTTCCGCATAATCCAACAGGCGCTTACCTTAGTCAGGCCGATTTAGACAAAATCATAGCAATTGCACGTAAGCATCAGCTCTATCTTTTTTCTGACGAAATGTATCACAAATTGACAATCGGCACTATGGAAGAACTTTTGCCTGTTTGCGATTTATATGAAAAAGGAATTAGTCTTTGGGGAACATCCAAATCATTCGGATTGGCCGGATTGCGAACGGGCTGGATAGTTACTCAAGATAAAAGATTACTCAATAAAATTTTAGCCTTTAAAGATTATTTGAGTATATGTTCTAGCGCGCCCAGCGAACTTATAACTTTAATGGCGCTGCATAATTACGAACGATTTCTATCTATCAATATCGAGAAAATAAAAAGGAATATTGTGCTTTTCTCCGATTTTGTAACTAAACACCCTTCGCTGTTATCCTTTATTCCACCTCAAGCAGGGTCAACGGCTTTTGTAAAAGTAAACAGCAAAGTGTCTTCGCTCGAATTTTGCAACATTTTAATAGAAGAAACCGGAATTATGGCTGTGCCGGGTGAAATGTTTGGCTATAAAGGAAAGTATATTCGCGTTGGTTTTGGAAGAGAAAATTTTGTTGAAATTCTGAATGAATTTGATCGTTTTTTATCAAATTACAAGACCTAAAAAAGGCAAAACACCAAGAGGGTTTCGCCTTTAATCATCTTATAAATTAAATTTTTTATTTTCCTGAAGGTACTCCTACTGTTATATTTGCTTTTACAGCATATTCAAAACCAAGCACAAAGCCGGCTTGATTGACATGCCCATCAATACCCACGGTTGCTTCATGCAAATCGTTAATGATATCCGAAACGACATTAAAGTTGGGCGAATTGGAGTCAATTATAAATTCAGTTCCAACGGCAATAGGCCTTGGGCTTGTAATTTCATAGGTAAAATTGTCTTGATTTACATTGTCGGTCAATGAAAAATAAACATCATTTAATTCAAGACCTGTAGCCGGTTCGGCCGAAATCACTTTAATTTTTACTTCTGTAATTTCAACATGATGAATCAAGTCAAGGTAATCAGCCAATTCGGGAGACGAGCTCGGATCGATGATTCCGGAGCCTCCAAAAGCAACACCGCTATCTTTTGTCGTTAATTCTTCAACATTTACATTTACCACAAAAGACACATCGGTTAAGGTGACTTCTATTTTCTGACAAGAAGTAAAACTAACTGCCATCAATACGGTTAAAATAAAAAATACAAGGTTTGTTCTTTTCATCATTATCTAATTTAAACCAATACTAAATCCAGATACAAAGATAATTAAAATGCGCATGCAAATATTTTGGACTTGAATTCGCTTACAAGTAACTTGAATACGTTAAGTCTGAACAGCGGTTTATCAGCCGGCTTGTAAATTTTCAGCGCCAGGTAAATGACCTGTTAGTTTAGATGGATCGTGAATTAAAACGGGAATATGTTGAGGACATATCCAATAACTAGCCGATTGAAATTCTAAATGTACCAAAGGAACCTCGTCTTGATTTCTCTTGCAAAAAACGCAAACTTTTTCTGTATTATCCATGTTTAATAGTTTTAATATTTTTTTGCAAATATCGCTTATTTATCTAAAAACGGCATTTAAATACTTGAATATTTCGGCTTTTTATAAGAATAAAATTAGATTATTCGCGATTTTTCGAATCGATGATAATCGTAACCGGACCATCATTGATTAATTCGACTTGCATCTCTGCTCCAAAAACTCCCGTTTTTACTTCGGTATGGAGCTGTTTTTGCAATTCTTGAACAAAAGTTTCGTAAAGCGGAATGGCCTTGTCGGGATGTGCAGCTTTAATATAAGAGGGTCGAGCGCCCTTTTTTGTACTTGCATGCAAGGTAAATTGACTGATGAGTAAAATTTCGCCTTCCACCTGATTAATGGCTAAATTCATAACGCCTTGGTCATCGTCAAAAATGCGGAGCTTAATTATTTTGCCAATCAACCATTCAACATCGCTAAAATCATCGGCGTCTTCAATGCCTAATAAAACAAGTTGGCCTTGGTTTATTTTTGAATGAATCTTATTTTCGATACTTACAGAAGCTTTTTTTACTCTTTGAATGACAATGCGCATCGTTTTTTATGCGAAAATAAGGAAATTTGTACTAATAAAGTCAGGGTTTCACTTTAAGTGAAGCCCTGACAGCTATCGCAGTCCAACTTGGGGATTTAATGTAGATAAAAAAGTCAGGGTTTCATTTTGAGCGTTGCCCTG
>JBFHQD010000033.1:0-18760 GCA_041592395.1 Bacteroidales bacterium
AATACTTTCATCTCGATTGGCCTTTGTCTTTTCCCTGGCTCAATATTGGCAATGCTTTTGCCAAATACCCTGCCCTTATTCAGTGGTACGAATACACCGGAATTTTTGGCGGTAGTTTCTGGATTTTGATCCTAAATATTGAATTTTACCGATTGTATAAGCTCCTTTTTCAAACAAAAACATATAAAAAGGCGGTCTATTCCGGTATTTGGCTGTTCATTTTAATCGCTGTTCCGATAACGATTTCGATTATTCGTTATACAAATTATACGGAAAAAACCGACCCTGTAAATGCAGTCGTTGTTCAACCCAATATGGATCCTTACAGCGAGCAATACGAAGCGCCGCCTCAAGAAGTTATTCAGCGAATAGAGGATTTAAGCGCCCCTTTGTTAGATTCGACGACCACCTTTCTGTTAGCTCCCGAATCAGCTATTCAAGAACACTTACAAGAGCCCGGTTTTAATTATTCCACAAGCATGGGATCGCGTACCGTTTCTGTTCCCTTGTTAAAACAATTTTTATCCGATTATCCCAATTTAAACTTACTAGTTGGGGTTTCGTCCTATCGATTTTTAACAGAACCGACCATTACTGCACGAACGACCAATTCGGGGGCTTATTACGACGAATACAATACGGCACTTTACTTAAACCGATTAGATAAAAGAGAGCATTACCACAAGTCGAAATTTGTTCCCGGAGCAGAAATGATGCCTTTTCAAAAACTTTTAGCGCCATTCCAGCAAATTGCTTTTGATTTAGGCGGAACTGTTGGAAGTTTAGGCTATGATACCGAACGGAAAGTGTTTACATCTGCCGATGGCAAATATAAAATTGGCCCTCTGGTTTGCTTTGAATCTGTTTACGGAGAATTTACGAATGGATTTGTACGAAATGGGGCTCAAGTTTTAGGGATTATCACCAACGATGGATGGTGGGGAAACACTTCGGGATACAAACAGCATTTGATGTTTGCTTCTTTACGTGCCATAGAAACACGAAGAAGCATTGCTCGGTCTGCTAACACAGGCATTTCGTGTTTTATTAATCAGCGAGGCGATATTTTAAACCCAACAAATTACTGGGAGCGCGATGCACGAAAAGAAACCCTAAACGCCAACAATAGCATCACCTTTTATGTGCGCTATGGCGATTATATTGGTCGCTTATCGGCTTTTGTTGCCGTGTTATTCTTACTCATAAGCATTTCTATGAAACTAAGAAAGCGGGGAAATTCTCCTTTCTAGCGCTTAGATATAAAATGGCTTAACAACAATTATTTGTATTTTTGCAAACTAAATTTTTAAGCATGTTTGAGAATAGACAAAAGCGTACAGAACTATCCGAATTGGGTGAATTTCGATTGATAGACCGACTTACAAAAAATGTGGCAACCAGACAAAAATCGACGGTTTTAGGAATTGGCGATGATGCCGCCATATTAAATTTTAAAGAAAACCAAGTTTTACTTTCTACCGATTTATTGATCGAAGGCGTTCATTTCGACATGAGCTATATGCCGCTAAAGCACTTAGGTTATAAAGCAATTATGGTAAACCTTTCGGACATTGCTGCGATGAATGCTACACCTACCCAAATCACGGTAGGACTTGCTGTTTCGAACCGCTATTCTGTTGAAGCGCTTGAAGAAATATATGCAGGAATGTTGTTGGCTTGCGAAAAGTACAAGGTTGATTTGGTGGGTGGCGATACAACGTCAAGTACCAGCGGTTTAATAATAGCCATTACGGTATTGGGCGAGGCTCCCCAAAAAAATATCGTTAAAAGAAGCACAGCCAAAAATGGCGATTTAATTGTGGTAAGCGGTGACTTAGGAGCAGCTTATGCGGGTTTGCTTTTGCTTAAAAGAGAAAAAGAAGTCTATCAAAAAGACCCCAGCATTCAACCCGATTTGGAAGGATATGCTTATGTTTTAGAGCGTCAACTGCGCCCCGAAGCTCGCGTTGATATGGTCGAACGCTTTGCTGATCTGAATGTAATTCCCACTTCTATGATTGACATTTCTGACGGCTTAGCTTCTGAAATTATCCATCTTTGCGAAGAATCGTCGTTGGGCTGCCAAATCTATGAAGAAAAAATTCCTATTGATCCTCAGACTGTTATTGTTGCCGAAACATTTAATCTGCATCCGATAACTTGTGCTTTAAACGGTGGAGAAGATTACGAACTCTTATTTACGGTGAGTCAAGATGATTTTGAAAAAATAAACGGACAAGTCGGATTTCATATCATCGGTTATATGACAGATGCCGTAACTACAAAAAACCTGATCGCAACTTCGGGCGAAGCGATTCCGATTACAGCACAAGGTTGGGATGGACTAAAGAATGAGGAAACAACATAAACAATTTACCTCTTTATTTTATATGCATGTTCTAAAATGAGCCCCCGAAAAGAAATCATCGATCAGCTGAAGCTTCAGATAAAGAGCTTGCCTCAATCTCCGGGTGTTTATCAGTATTTTGATGTTGGAAATAAAATTATCTATGTCGGTAAAGCCAAGAACTTAAAAAAAAGAGTTGCTTCCTATTTTAATAAAGAAACTAGTGCAAGCGGAAAGCTGCGTGTTTTGGTTTCTAAAATCAACAGAATCGAGTTTATGGTGGTTGATACGGAACTGGATGCTTTATTACTCGAAAACAACCTGATTAAAAAGTATCAGCCACGTTATAATATTCTGCTTAAAGACGACAAAACTTTTCCTTGGATTTGTATAAAAAACGAGCCTTTTCCCCGCATTTTTCCAACCCGACATTTAATAAATGACGGCAGCGAATATTTCGGGCCTTATGCATCGGTTAAAATGATGAATACCGTTTTGGAGTTGGTTCGGCAACTCTATCCCATTCGCTCGTGCAAGCTCCCCCTCAGTAAAGAAAATATTGCTTTAGGCAAATTCAAAGTCTGTCTCGATTATCATATAGGCAAATGCCTTGGCCCATGCGTTGGTGAACAAAGTGAAGAGGAATACCTCGAAGGAATTCAGGAAATTAGAAATATAATTAAAGGCGATATTGTTAGTTTAATTGCGCGTTTAAAAGAACGTATGATGGACTATGCCAAAGATTTGAAATTCGAAAAAGCGCAATTATTAAAAGAAAAAATCGACACTTTAACTTTATTCAGAAGCAAATCCTTAGTCGTTAATCCTAAAATCCACAATGTAGATGTGTTTTCTTTTGTAATAGAAAAAGAAGCTGCTTTTGTCAATTTTTTAAAAGTCATCAATGGCGCCATTGTTCAAACACATACGATCGAGTTAAAGAAAAAATTAGAAGAAACTAAGGAACAGCTGCTGGAGTTAGCTATGGCTGAACTCTATTCACGATTCGGCCATTATTCCAAAGAAATTATTTTGCCTTTTAAAATTGGACTTTCTTTTCCGGAATCTAAAATTACGATACCTCAAAAAGGAGATAAAAAGCAATTGCTCGATTTATCAACGCGAAACGCGCGTTTTTATCAGTTAGAGCGTCAAAAAAGAAAAGATTTGGTTGATCCGAACCGGCACAGCAACCGCATTCTACAGCAGTTGAAAGAAGACCTCAGAATGGAAGTCATCCCCGAACATATCGAGTGTTTTGATAATTCTAATTTTCAGGGTGATTATCCGGTTGCCGCTATGGTGCTTTTTAAAAATGCCAAACCCTATAAAAAAGGCTACCGCCACTATAATATTAAAACGGTTGTTGGCCCTGATGATTTTCATTCGATGGAAGAGATCATTTTCCGTCGCTATAAGCGATTACTCGAGGAGAAAGCATCATTGCCCCAATTAATTGTTGTTGATGGCGGGAAAGGACAATTAAGCGCTGCCGTTCGAAGTTTAGAAAAACTCGGTTTACGCGGTAAAATCAGCATTATCGGCATCGCTAAAAAACTGGAAGAAATTTATTTTCCAAACGATAGTCTTCCTTTATACATCAATAAAAAATCAGAAAGCCTAAAGCTTATTCAACAGATGCGTGATGAGGCGCATCGCTTTGGAATTACACACCATCGAAATAAACGCGACAAAGGCACACTAAAAACGGAACTTACCGAAATTAAAGGCATCGGAAAGCAAACAGCCGATTTAATGCTACAAAAATTTGGATCGGTAACAAGGATTAAAAAATTAGATAAAGAATCGCTAATTGAGGTTGTAGGATCGGCAAAAGCCGAAATTATTTTTGCGTATTTCCATCCGGACGCCTAAATTGATCCTCATTTTTATTGGAGTGTAAATTTAATTGGCATTCGGTATTGTACACGAACCGGTTTTCCCCTTTGTTTTCCGGGAGTCCATTGCGGCATCATTTTAATTACGCGTATGGCTTCTTCATCACAACCGCCACCAATACCCCGAAGAATTTGAACGTCGGTTACACTTCCGTTGCGCTCCACTACAAAAGTTACAAATACACGTCCGCTAATTCCGCTTTCTTTTGCCATTCTTGGATATTCAATGTTTTCGCCGATAAATTTGTACATAGCGACTTCGCCACCCGGATATTCAGGCATATTTTCAACAACCAAAAATATTTGCTTTTCTTCAATTTCTTCCTCTTCCTGTTCAGCTATAAATTTGTATTCTTCTATGGCCAAATCTTCTGCGAACTCGATATCTATTTCAATATTATCTTCAATCAAAACATCATTATCAACTACATTGATTAAAGTAATTTGAGGCGGAGGCTGTACAGGTGGGGGTTTTACTTTTTGCTCAGTTATTGGAATTATTTCTTCTTGTGTATCATCCACTACCTTTTCGGTTATTGTATATTCAACTTTATCGTATGATTTGTACTCAAAAGCAAAAAATAGTAAGGTCAGTGTTAACACAAAACCGATTTCCAGAAAAATAAAGCGTTTATTTTCCAGATTAGCCCTTTCAGTTTTTCTCGCTTCCATGATCGAAATATATTGGTAGCCAAAAATGTGATTAACACTGCTAAGGTACTAAAAACAAAGGATAAAAGCAATGAATAAGGCAATTATTTATACTCTTTTTTCTTTTTATTTTGCGTAATAAAACGCGTGAAATCAACCACAATAAACTTGGTGAGTTAAATCTGCTGTTTTTTGAAAAAAAACAGCTAAACAAAGAAATAAAGGCATAAAAAAACCCCGCTATTGCGAGGTTTTATATTTTATTGAAGGGTAAACTTAATCGGCATCCGGTATTGTACACGAACCGGTTTTCCTCTTTGTTTACCGGGTGTCCATTTCGGCATCATTTTAATCACACGAATGGCTTCTTCGTCGCAACCTCCACCAATACCCCTAAGGATTTGAACATCGGTTACACTTCCGTCGCGTTCAACAACAAAAGTAACAAATACACGACCACTAATTCCACTCTCTTTGGCCATACGTGGATATTCGATATTTTTTCCAATGAATTTATACATAGAAGCCTCTCCACCTGGGAATTCGGGCATATTTTCTACAACCAAGAAAATATGTTGCTCTTCAATTTCTTCTTCTTCCTGAACAAATTGGAATTCATCCATAGCCACATCCTCATCAAAATCGATATCGATTTCGATATCATCTTCTACTTCAACATCATCTTCTACAACATTGATGATTGTAACTGATGGCGGTGGTTTTGGTGGTGGTGGTTTAACTTTCTGCTCTGTAATTGGAATAATTTCTTCTTGCACATCATCTACGGTGCGCTCTATATTGGTATATTCAACTTTATCATACGATTTGTATTCAAAAGCAGAAAATACCAAAGCCAAAGCAAGAATAAAACCAATTTCCAAGAACACTGTTCTTTTGGTTTCCAAATTTGCCTTGTCGGATTTTCTTTGTTCCATAATCTTGTTTTTTTCCGGCTACTAAAATATAATTTTCAGCCGCTAAATTATTAATAAATTGCATATGCAGCAATGTATGGACTAAAAAAACTGTTTTAAGCCCAATAAATCCGCATTAAGCTTCGACCATATTCTTATAATCTTCACTACTTAACAAAGAATCCATCTCCGAAATATCACTAACTTTAACCTTAACAATCCATCCTTTTCCATAGGGATCTTGATTAACCAGTTCGGGTGTACCTTCTAATTCTTCGTTGAATTCAATCACTTCGCCTGACATGGGCATAAATAAATCGGAAACCGTTTTTACTGCTTCGATCGTTCCAAAAACCTCTTCTTTAGCTAAAGTTTCGCCAACGGTTTCAACTTCAACAAAAACAATATCACCTAATTCGCCTTGTGCAAAATCAGTAATTCCAATTGTTGCTTCATCGCCTTCAATCAAAATCCATTCGTGATCTTTTGTGTACTTTAAATTATCTTGAATATTCATGTCTATTAATTATAAATCAGCTTATTTTGTTTATTTTTCTGTTCAAATTTGTGCGGTAAAAACCATTTGCAATATTATTAATATTTTTTGATTTTTTTAGTTTTCAAACCAAAGATAAATTCCTTCTAAATAATGAAAAAAAACAATGCAAGCTCTTTATTTATATGCAAAAAACATACCAAGCTCTTAATCGTATTTAGTTTAACCAAAAAATTACAAAAACAATGCTTCGAAATTTAACCACAATCGACTTTGGAGTAACTCAATAGGTAGTCCCAAATACCTTGAAGCCAAGCTGTATATTTCTTGAATTGTAATTTCGGCATTATCCGTTTCGAGAAAAAAACTTTGTGGTGATAAACCGGGAATTGTTTTAGCGGCTTTGGAATTTTGATTTTTAAGTTGAATGCCAAAAGAAACAAAAACACCCAAATCGTTTAATTGTTTGGCCAATTGAGGACTGCCATTAAACCCATGAACGATCCAAGGCTGCTTGCTTTTTAATTCTTGTCTAAGTTTAATCAACTCATTAAAGGCTTTAACCACATGCAGAATAATCGGTTTTTTAAACTTCTCCGATAATTCGATTTGCATTTGGAATGCTTTAAGTTGTAAGTCAAAATTGGTTTTGCAAGCCTTATCCAATCCACATTCCCCAATTGCTAAAAAGGCTTTGTCTCCAATTTTAGCTTCGATTTTTTGCAATTCCTCCAACAAAGTATCTTCCTGAACAAACCAGGGATGAATACCCAAAGAAAAATAACCCAACTTCGCCATTTCCTCGGTGTATTTTGAGGATAAGTCTCTAATTTGCACGAGATCAGGTTTAAAAATAGCATGGGTATGTATGTCTACAAATTTCATTTCAGATAAGCCTTTTACAAGTTTACAAAAAATCAAGTAAAAATAGCCATTCTAATTCATAAGAGAACTTGCGAAAAATCCTTAATTTTGTTTCAAAGAATCTTTATGTCAGACATTAATAATTCCAACTATATAATTGATCTGGAAGCAGAAAAAAAACTTATTAAAAGCAAATACAGAACTTTGCTAAACGCTTGGCGTCCGAAAGAAGCTACCAAAGACAGGGATCGTAAATTGATTGTAAAAGCGTTTAAAGTGTCGCTGCAAGCTCACCAAGGTATGCGCAGAAAAAGTGGCGAACCTTATATATTTCACCCTTTAGAAGTTGCTCTTATTTGTGTTAACGAAATTGGTTTGGGCACCAAGTCGATAGTTAGCGCACTTTTGCACGACGTAGTTGAAGATACGGATTACACTTTAGAAGATATACGCGCCCTATTTGGAGATAAAATTGCTCAAATTATCGACGGACTCACAAAAATTAGAGAGATTCTAGGAAATCAACCTGTAGAATCTATGCAAGCCGAAAACTTTAAGCGCTTGCTGCTGACCATGTCTGATGACGTTCGTGTTATTTTAATCAAGCTCGCCGACCGCCTGCACAATATGCGCACACTTGATTCGATGCCGAACGAAAAACAATTAAAAATCGCTTCAGAAACTACTTTTTTATATGCTCCCTTGGCTCATCGACTGGGCTTGCATGCCATAAAAAGCGAGTTGGAGGATTTGGCTTTACGTTATACCGACCCCAATGCTTTTCAGTCGGTATTAACCAACCTGCGCAATTCTCAAGAAGAAAGAGCAAAATTTATCCGGAGTTTTGTTAAACCCATTAAAGCGGAACTCGACAGACAAGGCATTGATTATCAAATTACGGATAGAGAAAAATCCATTTCTTCTATTTGGAATAAAATGAAAAACAAGGGGGTTCCCTTTCAGGAAGTTTTCGATGTTTTTGCCGTTCGAATTATTGTTGAAACGCCAATAGAAACGGAAAAAAGTGTTTGTCTTAATGTTTATTCTATAGTTACCGATAATTATCTTCCTAATCGACAGCGTTTTAGAGATTGGATATCGACGCCAAAAGCCAATGGCTACGAATCGCTCCATACGACTGTAATGAGTAAATCCGGTCAATGGGTCGAGGTTCAGATAAGAACGAAAAGGATGGACGAAATTGCCGAAAAAGGCTATGCAGCCCATTGGAAATACAAATCGGATGTAAAAAAGGTTGAAAGCGGATTAGACGAGTGGTTAGAAAAAGTGCGTGAAGTTTTACACGGAAGCGAAATAGATGCTTTAGACTTTATGAGCGAATTCAAATTGAATTTGTTTTCGAAAGAAATTATGGTTTTTACGCCCAAGGGCGATGTAAAAACTTTGCCTTTAGGCGCTACGGCACTCGATTTTGCTTATAATATTCACTCCGAAGTTGGAAATCATTGCATTGCGGCCAAAGTAAATCATAAAGTTGTGCCTTTAGATTATGTTTTAAAACAAGGCGATCAAGTACAAATTTTAACATCGGAAACCCGTCGGCCTAACGAAGAATGGTTTACTTATTTAAAAACGGCGCGCGCTAAAAGTAGCTTAAAAACAGCCCTTAAAGAATTAAAAAAACAAGATGTCGATCAGGGAAAATTACAATTAGCCCTCATCTTTGGCAATTTAAAAGTAGAAAACACAAAAGAAAATCGACTAAAATTATTCACTTATCTGAATTGCAAATCAAAAGTCGATTTTTATTATAAACTGGCAAAAGGCGAAATAGAAGAACAATTAATCCGCGATTGTTTTGAAATTACGGGTGGTTTTAACTGGAAAAAATACGTGCCGTTTTGGCGACCTAAATCGGATACAAACAAGAATTTAGAAAGCATTATTCAGGATGAGTTGAAGAAAAATCCTGACAATTTATTGTTAGATAAAAGCATTAAAGACCTGAAATTCAAAGTTGCGGAATGTTGCAATCCAATTCCGGGCGATGATGTAATTGGAATAAATTTACCCGGCAAACCGATAGAAATCCATCGAACGAATTGCGAAACAGCCATTTCATTAATGTCGACCTTTGGCAATCAGATTATTAAAGCAAAATGGAATGAAGGAGAGAAAGTAGGATTTTTGGCAGGAATTAAAATCACGGCCAACGATTCCTTTGGTTTAATTTCTTCGATCGTAGCTGTAATTACCAAAGAATACAATATCAATATTAGAACTTTTCATATCAGAAGTTCGGGCGGAACGGCTAACGGAACGGTAACGCTGTATGTTTCGGACAATAGTATACTCAAGAAATTGATTAAGAATATTAATGCGGTTGAAGGTGTAATTTCAGTGGTCCGGATCGATGAAATTAAAGAGTATCATTAATCATGTTTGAAAAATATTCCCATACGGGATCTTGTGGTACTTTGGCAATAAGATGCAAGAGTTCTTTCTTCACCGGGTGAACCAAATCGATTGAATAGGCATGAAGGTGAATTGACAAATCCTTGTTGGGCCGGTCGAAACCGTATTTTACATCGCCTTTAATAATACATCCGATATATGCCAGTTGACAACGAATTTGATGATGCCGCCCAGTTAACAGCTCAATTTCGAGCAAATGATAACGATCGCTCTTGCCTAAATAGGTGTATTTAAGCGCTGCATTTTTTGCCCCGGGCACATTTTCTTTTACGACATACGATTTGTTTTGCTTTTCGTTTTTCTTGAGAAAATTTTCGAGTAACCCATGGTTTTCCGGTGGTGGGTTTTGAACTACCGCCCAATACGTTTTTTTCAATTCCCGCTCTTTAAATAATTTGGATAAGCGAGAACTGGCTTTATCCGTTTTTCCAAAAATAACCAAACCGCTTGTTGGACGGTCTAAGCGATGAATAAGTCCCAGATAAACATTTCCGGGTTTATTGTATTTCTCTTTCAAATACAATTTCAACTGCTCTGTAAGCGGAATATCACCCGTTTTATCGCCTTGCACAATTTGCGAGGGCTTTTTATTTATGACAAGTAAATGATTGTCTTCAAAAACGATGTCGATATTGTATTTCTTCTGCAATTCGTCCATACTAACAATGCTTGGATATACAAAACCGAGTAGTAACAAATTGATAAAGCCGGACAACTATCCACGCCAAAGCAATTCCTAAAAGTGCACCTCCAATTATATCGCCCGGATAGTGTACGCCCAAATAAATGCGACTATACGCTACCAAAGTAGCCCATATAATAAGAACAGGACCTAGAAAAGTATGTTTTAGTTTTAGAAAATGATAGAGAAAATATACGAGTGCAAAACTATTGGCGGCATGCGAACTAACAAAACCGTAATTCCCTCCCCGATATCCTCTTAAGGTTCTTACATATTCTTCTATTACAGGATCATGAGAAGGTCTGAACCGCGCAACACTTTCTTTAATAACAACCGATATTTGATCGCTTAAAGCAACAAGGATGGCTACACTAAGTAAAATTGCAATGGTTTCCCAGCCGTATATTCTAACAATTCTATAGATTAAATACAGATAAAACGGAATCCAGATCATTTTATCGCTAAGCCACCACATAATGAAATCAAATTCCTTGCTATGACAACCATTCAAAAACAAAAAGACTTGTTTATCCAGATCGTTTAAAAAATCAAGCATATCTTATTTATTTTGGGTAAATAAATCCCAGAGCCTATCTTTTAATTCTTCCAGCCCTTTTTGAGCCACTGAAGAAATAAAAACATGAGGTATTCCTTCCAATTCGGCACCAATCATTTCCTCTAACTCATCGTCTAACATATCCGATTTAGAAACGGCAAGTAAGCGTTCTTTATCGAGCAATTCCGGATTAAACTGACGCAATTCATTCAATAATATCTCATATTCTTTACGCACATCATCACTTGATGCAGGAACAAGAAAAAGCAAAACGGCATTACGCTCGATATGTCTTAGAAAGCGCAGTCCTAAGCCTTTTCCTTCGTGCGCTCCTTCAATAATTCCGGGGATATCAGCCATAGCGAAAGAACGATTATCGCGGTAAGCCACAATACCCAAATTAGGGACTAAGGTTGTAAACGGATAATCGGCTATTTCGGGTTTAGCGGCTGATAATACGGATAATAAAGTCGATTTTCCTGCATTTGGAAATCCTACCAATCCAACATCGGCCAACACTTTTAACTCAAATAACAGTTCCTTTTCTTCAAAAGGCTCTCCCGGTTGTGCATATTCCGGCGCTTGATTTGTTGAGGTTTTAAAATGATCATTTCCCTGACCACCTCTACCTCCTTTTAATAAAACATGGCGTTCGCCATCTTCTATTACTTCGCAAATAACTTCGCCGCTAACAAAATCTTTAACAACCGTTCCTAAAGGAACTTCAACTATACCGTCTGCTCCATCTGCACCTGTACTTCTAGATGCACCTCCTTTTCCACCGCTTTCGGCACGCACATGACGGGTATAGCGTAAATGAAGTAAAGTCCATAAATTTTTATTCCCGACAGCAATTATATCGCCACCTTTTCCTCCATCACCACCATCAGGCCCCCCTTTTTCGATATATTTTTCGCGTCTGAAATGCACAGAACCTGCACCTCCCTTTCCGGAACGGCAATAAATCTTAATATAATCAACAAAGTTTGAATTCACAGTAATGATGTATTTTTTCTATCTGCTTTGCAATAAAGCCCGATCAATGGTTTCAGTTAAACGGTGGAATATTTCTTCTTCTGTTCCATTTCCGTCAACGCTTACAAAAGACCGTTTCTTTTCGTAATATTCGCCTACCGCTTTGGTGTGGTCGATAAATTCATCTAAACGATTAATAATCAACTCCATATCAGCATCGTAAGGACGTCTTTTTTCTGTTTTTCCTCTCGCACTCAAGCGTTTAAAGCATTCTAAAGTTGAAAGTTCCAAGCCAATAGCAATAGAAACGGACTGATTTAACTTCAGCAGCAAACCGTCTAAAATATAAGCCTGTACTATCGTTTTTGGGAAACCTTTAAAAACAAAACCTTTGGCATCGGGATTTTCCTGAATACGACGTTCGATTAAGGCAATGGCAATTTCATCAGGAACTATTTCTCCTTTTTGCATGCTTGAGGCCACTTTTTTTCCTATTTCAGTATTCTCTTTTACTTCATGGCGAAGCATTTTACCTGTTGAGATATAGACTAAATTGTATTTTTCGGCTAATTTTAAGGCTTGCGTTCCTTTTCCTGCACCCGGAGGACCGTAAAGAACAACATTAATCCATTTCTTTCGTAATGTTTGCTTGATAACATCCGTAATGGAACTAAAAATATCTTTAATTGGCCCTACACCTTTAATGGGAATATATTTCCCTTTTGCCTTATAAAAATCGGCTACGGGTCGTGTTTTACTATCATATTCCTGCAATCTGAATTGAATAACTTCTGCAGTATCATCACTACGGCCGGACGTTTTGGCTCTTTCGAGCATTCTTTTAACAAGCTCATCTCTAGGAACTTCTAGACTAACCATACACGTTAACGAACTCTGTATCCTCAATAACAATCCATCTAAAATATAAGCTTGTACTGTTGTTCTAGGAAAACCATCGAAAAGGATTCCTTTTGGATTTGTATTTTCGACAATACGTTTTTCTATTAAGCGAACGATAATTTCGTCGGAAGCAAGTCCTCCCCTTTCAATAATCGATTTGGCTTGCAGGCCAAGTTTAGTCCCTTCGGCAATTTCTTGGCGTAACATATCTCCGGTAGAAATATAGGTTAAATCATATTTCTTTAAGAGCATTTTCGCTTGTGTTCCTTTTCCTGCGCCCGGAGGGCCAAACAGTGCGATATTTAACATCTTCTAATTTTTTGTTGAATAATTGAGTTAAGGTTTCGTATTTTATTTTTTGGTTGGTTCAATAACTTTATAAATATCCGGAAGATTACGCCCTAATCCATCATAATCCAGACCGTAACCCACAATAAATCCATTGGGGATTTCCAATCCGATATAATCGATATTATACTTTTTTTGAAATGCTTTAGGTTTAAAGAGAAGGGTGGCAATTTTAACATCGGCGGCTTGCAGGTGTTTTAATTTCTGAATGGTATTCTCCATGGTTATTCCCGTATCTATAATATCTTCTACTACAATAACATAGCGATTAGTCAAAACTTCGTCCAAACCGATTAGTTCGCGCACCACATGCGTCGATTTTGTTCCAGAATAAGAAGACAACTTTACAAAACTAATTTCACAATCAATGCTTACTTTTTTTAATAAATCAGAAGCAAACATAAAAGCTCCGTTTAAAACAACCAAAAACAAAGGGTTTTTCCCTTCGTAATCCTTATTTATTTTATCGGCTACTTTTTGTACCGCTCGATCAATTTCATCTGCTCCAATAGAAACGGAAAAACGCCTATCATATAATTGTACTTCTTTCATAATACATCCTTTTGAGCAGATTTTTCAATTTCTGCTGATTTAAAACAAAAAATACTATCTAGTTGATCCTGAATAGGATTTATAAATAGCTTATATTAAATATGTTTTACTATTAATTTTGAATTTTCAAAAGTACCAAAATTTTAAGACAATGCATGCTATTTACGTGGATATATATTTCGTTATCTATTCTACTTTTTAGCTAAAAACAACAGGATAAAAAGAAATACATAAGTGACTTTCTTTAATGGCGTTCTTAAAAACAATACTTTTATCGCTAACTTTGACCGTCAATAAAAATTAATATGCCAAGCTATTCAAGTATTATAAAATCCGGAAATACTAGTTTTACCGAGACCTCTTTCAGCAACTTAATGAAAAAACGCATCTACCATGTTTTGCTGCTTTCTAGCGCTTACGATGCTTTTATTTTGGAAGATGATGGACGGATTGACGAGCAGATTTTTAACGAGTATGTTTCTTTAAACTTACGCTATCCACCTCAATTTATTTTAGTTACCGACGAAGACGAGGCATTTAAAGTTATGGATGACCAAAATATTGATTTGGTTATCACCATGCTGAGTGCAGAAAAAGAATCGACTTTTGATTTTGCATCAAACTTTAAAAATGAATTTCCGGATATTCCTATAGTAGCATTAACCCCATTTTCGAGAGAAGTTTCCTTGCGCTTCGACAAAGAAAAGACGCAAGTATTTGATTATGTTTTTAGCTGGCTAGGCAATGCCGATTTATTATTGGCCATTATCAAGCTTATCGAAGACAAAATGAATGCCGATTACGATATTAATGAAATCGGCGTGCAAGCCATCATTTTAGTTGAAGACTCCGTTCGTTTTTATTCGAGCTATCTCCCCAATATTTATAAAATCATTTTTACACAGTCGAAACAATTTATGCAGGAAGGCCTAAACGAGCATCAGAAAATGCTTAGGATGCGCGGTCGACCAAAAATTTTGTTTGCCACTACCTATGAAGATGCCATACACTTATACGATAAATTTCATGATAATTTATTGGGTGTAATTACAGATATGAGTTATAAGCATTATGGTATTCGGAATCAGTTTGCCGGATTGAATTTATGCCGGCATATTAAAATGGACAATAAATATACGCCTTTACTTATTCAATCTTCTGATGCCAATAATATACTTTTCGCCAAAGAAATTCGTGTAGGGTTTTTACACAAACACTCCAAAACCTTACTTCGTGAATTGAGAAGGTTTATCATCAAACATTTTGCTTTTGGTCCTTTTGAATTTATCGATCCTCACACGCATAATGTTGTCGAAAAGGCAGCCGATTTAAAAGAAATGCAAGACAAATTATACTTGATACCGGACGCATCGTTACGCTATCATATTACGCGAAATCATTTCTCTAAATGGTTAAATGCCAGGGCGTTATTTTCGTTAGCTAGTATTTTTAAGATGGTTTCTGCCGAAGATTTCGAAAACCTAGACGAAGCCCGCCATTTTCTTTTTCACAGCATGCAAAACTTCAGAATCAACAAAGGTCGTGGAGTTATTGCCGAATTTAATAAAGACAGTTACGATGAATACCTGATTTTTACACGCATGGGCAATGGCTCTATTGGTGGAAAAGCAAGAGGTTTGGCGTTCTTAGATTCTTTAATAAAACGAAATAAATTGCTTGCAAAATATCCGGATGTCCTTATCAGTATTCCACGTACTGTGGTGCTCAGCTCCGATATTTTTGATGAATTTATGGAAAGAAATAATTTATATAAAGTGGCTCTTTCTGATATTTCTGACGAAAAAATTCTAGATCATTTTATAAATGCTACCCTTTCGGAAAAAGTAACCGAAAACCTAAAAGCATTTATAAAAGTGGTGCGCAAACCCATTGCGGTGCGCTCATCAAGCCTTTTGGAAGATTCTTATTATCAGCCCTTTGCCGGAATTTACTCGACCTATATGATTCCTAATTTACACAAGGAACCGGAGCAAATGATAAGGATGTTGAGCCTGGCTATTAAAAGTGTTTATGCTTCGGCTTATTTTAAATCATCAAAAGCCTATATGACAGCGACATCGAATTTGATCGATGAGGAAAAGATGAGTATTGTTTTTCAGGAAATCACGGGTTCGCCAAAAGAGGATGTTTTTTATCCATCATTTTCGGGCGTTGCCCGCTCCATAAATTTTTATCCGATAGAACCCGAAAAACCGGAAGATGGAATTGCCAATATAGCCATCGGCTTAGGAAAACAAATTGTAGAAGGTGGCCAAACCATTCGGTTTTCGCCAAAATACCCTAAAAAAATCCTTCAGCTTTCTTCTCCTGATCAGGCTTTGAGAGAAACACAAAAGCAGTTTTATGTACTCGATCTCAACCCGAAAAGTTTTACGCCCAGCACCGACGATGGCGTAAATCTAAAGCCAATAAAAGTAAGAGATATTGATGCGGATTGGGGCTTAGATAAATTAATGTCGACGTATGATTTCGATAACAATATCATACGAGAAGGCCTTGGTCATAAAGGCAAAAAATTAGTGACTTTTGCCAATATACTAAAGCATGAAACTTTTCCTTTAGCCAAAATTTTATCGGATATTTTACAAATTGGCGAACGCGAAATGAATACGCCAATCGAAATTGAATTTGCCGTCAATCTGAATAAAACATTGTCTGACCCTGTTTTATTTAATATTCTACAAATCAGGCCTATAGTTGCAAAAAAAGAATTTATCTCGACCGATTTATCCAAAATTAAAAAAGAAGACACCATTATCTTTTCTAATACTGCATTGGGCAACGGCAGAATTACCGATTTGCACGATTTTATTTTTGTTAAACCGGAAAATTTTGTTGCTTCGAAAAGTCGCACTATTGTGGAGTATGTAAACAAGCTAAACCAACAAATGATTGAGGAAGATCGCTACTATGTTTTGGTTGGTCCGGGTCGTTGGGGCTCGAGCGACAGTTGGTTGGGAATTCCTGTAAAATGGCCCAATATTTCCCATGCCAGAGTCATTGTAGAGTCCGGATTGGAAAATTACCGGATCGACCCGAGTCAGGGCACCCATTTTTTCCAAAACCTGACATCCTTCAGAGTGGGCTATTTCACGATTAATCCATTTATCAACGATGGCTATTACGATTTAGAATACTTGAATCAAATGCCGGCCCATTTCGAAAATGAATTTATCAAGCATATCCGATTTGATGAAGCCTTACGCGCAGAAATTGATGGAAAAAACACCCTTGGTGTTATTTTTAAAGCCGGTAAGTAAACGAAAAACAAGTCTTTGATTGGAGATCAGATCTATCGAAAAAATTAATAATTGCTTAACATCCGGATACAAAAATCCCCGTAATTAAACCAAATCAACTGCGGGGATTTTATGCTTTATCTTAAAGTAAAACTGGATGTTCCAATTTCTTGGCCATCAGCAAAAACAATAACTTCGTATTCTCCTTCAAGCATATTCATATCTTCGAATTTTTTCTCCCAAACAAGGCACAAATCAACGGCTTCGTTATCGTAATTTGTTTGTTCGTAGATGGAATATTGAATTTGCTCTCCTTTGTAATTGAAAACAAAATCTTCAGCAATGCCGGGACTTAAAATTTTAGTATCGGGACGGGCAATGCGTACATAAACATCTTTTAACCCCGGAGATAATACCACATTCTTACTTAGTGTAAAGCAAACTTTAATCTTATTAACGCGACGTGCTTTATCTGTAACCGTTTCGTTACCAGAGCGTTTTACATAAATACCTTCGGCTTGTACATTATAAGCTTCAAGTACTGATGCCTCACCAATTTTTTCTGATAATTGCTCTTTTTCTTTTTCAAGAACGATATTTCTGCGTTGTTCAGAATTATAACGACGCTTGATATTCAAATTCTCTTCCACTAGTTTTTCGTTAACTGTATATAGAGAATCCATTTGACTCACATAGTTTTGAGCGACAACGCGCAAACGATCTAATTTTTTTTGCACGGTTCTGTATTCCCATTTATAATTTAGCAAAGTTTTAATTTCTTTAGCATTAGCCACAATTAAACTGTCTTTAACAGTCATTGTTTCTGCTAATTCGCCATACTCTTGCTTGATACGCTCATGTTCTGCCAATAAAGTGTCCAATTCGCCCTGAAGTTCAATTCTTTGCGCTTCTTTTTCTTGAGTCATTTCTGACAGCATTTTACTCTTTTGCATACTACTATAAATAAAATAGCCGGCTACTAAAGCAATAACAGCAATCAAAACCCATAAATAAATAGGCGACTTGCTTTGAACATTTTTTGTTTCCATTTTGTTTTCAGTCATTCTTTTATCCTTAAATTTCTACTTGTTAACAATCATGTAATTTATAACTCCTTAATTGGTATAATCCTAAGCGTTTGCAAAGGTACTAATTCGGAGAGAGAATTCCACAAAAGAAAATAATTTCTTTCTAATAAAGCCTGATTATTAGCCCATTTGTTATGTTTCCTTTTGCAAATAACAAAATGCATGACTTTCTTTACATTTTTTCTGCCCAAAAAATAAGCACAAAAAAACCCCACTCGCCAGATAACGAATGAGGTTTTATATTTATCGAATGCTGTTGCTATTTAACATTCATCGATTTCATTTCAGAATCGTATTCCTTATTCATTAGTTTTTTCTGAATCTTCTTGAATGTTTCTATCGTGTATTCCACATCTTCTAAAGTATGATCAGCAGTAGGAATTAAGCGAAGCAATATAATTCCTCTTGGAACAACAGGATAGGCCACAATAGAGCAGAAAATATTATAGTTTTCGCGCAAATCGTAAGTCACTTGCGTTGCATCTGCAACGGTTCCGGAAAGAATTACCGGAGTAACCATCGATTCTGTTTGTCCGATATTAAATCCGGCCTCGCGCAAACCTTTTTGCAAAGTGTTTACAATGGTCCAAAGTTTTTCTAAGAGCTCGGGGCGAGTTCTTATCATATCCAAACGTTTCAAAGCTCCAATAACCATAGGCATTGGTAATGATTTTGCATAGATTTGCGAACGCATATTGTACTTCAAATATTGGATTACGCTAGGTTTTGAAGCTACAAAGCCCCCTATTCCTGCCATCGATTTGGCAAAGGTTCCGAAATACACATCGATTTC
>JBFHQD010000034.1:0-18700 GCA_041592395.1 Bacteroidales bacterium
CAATGACGAAACACTGGAACTTTGGGGTAAAGGAAGGGTGTTTTATACCGCAAATGAAGGCGCTTCTTGGGCTGAAGTTGATTTTGGACAATCCGAAAATCGCTTTATAAAAAGTATACATGCGAATGCTCATGACTTAAGTCAGCTATGGATCTCTGAAGGACCTATTTACAATACAGCTCTAGATCCTCCTTTTTTGTATGTATCCAATAACGGTGGGATTACCTGGAATACCAAAACCTTTGGGATAGATAATTTTGATACTTCTCAAATGCGGATCGTAGGCTCATCTGCAAATAGCGGCAATCTTTATATTGCTAGTGGAGGTAATTTGTATATTAGTCGTGATAATGGAACTAGTTTAGAAGATATCTCTTGCCCACAAGAAATTTTACGCTTTGATCTATTTCATGCCTATGAACAGGCATCCAATCCGGACAAAATATTCCTGCCGACAGGAGCTAATGGCATTGCTTATTCGCCTGATTCGGGAAATTCATGGCGAGTTATCAATAATGGAATCCTCAACACTTCAATCAACCTTTTAAGCGTTGACCCAACAAATTCGGGAGTGGTATTTGCTTCCTCTTCTAAGGGCGAAGGTCTTTTTAAATCAAATGATTACGGAGAGCATTGGGAGATTTTAAACAAAAATGGCATCGTCCATCAATGGGCCGACGAATTGCTTGTCGACCCCACCAATCCAAGCAATGTCTGGTATATCTCGGATGTACCCTATATTCATAAATCAGAGAATGCAGGTGATAGTTGGAGTTTGGTGAATAACCCCTATGAAGTGGATAACTTTAATTTTTCATCGGCCTATGCAGTTGCACAGTCAGACGATAATAATATCATTTATGCGATCAACAATGGTTTTGGTATTTTTAAAGGAACAAAACAATGGCCTGATGAATCTTACCATTGGGAGTTTTTGAATACATCTGAAATTGATTATACGTATACTTTAGAGGTTGAACCTGATAATGAGAATATTATATACTCAGGTTACAATAAAAAACCCTTTGAAGAAAGCGCTATGATCCGGGCTTCTTATAATGCCGGCGAAGAGTGGTTTACCTCTTTGGTTGTTCCTCATGCAGAGGCGATAACATCTGTTGAGATTGATCCGCTGAATAAAAACAATATCATTGCAGCCTCTGTGGGCAATGAAGGAATTCTTTGGAAAAGCGATGACAAAGGACAAAATTGGCATGTATTAAATCCCTGGTTTAATTTCACAACCATTCATTCTTTCGCTGCATATGAAAATACAGCCTATGCTGCTACTTGGGGTGGAGGAATGTATAAAACTTCCAATAATGGTTTGGATTGGGTAAAAATGGATAGCGAAGAATGTATTTCTGCAGCTAGTGTTGCGATACAAAATAACAATGCTGATATTGTTTTTATTGCAGATCGGACAAACCCATTGGTTTTTAAAAGCATCAATGGAGGAGTGACTTGGGATACTGTTTTTAATGCGGGCACTGATTACAGAAGAATTATGAATATTGAGTTAGATCCTCATAATAGCAATCAGTTTTATGTAACAGCTATGGACGCACAAGGTTCTGGTATGACAGGTGATTTGTTCAAGGTGGATAATGAGCAGGTAGAAACGATTACCAATGGCTTATCCCGACTCGTATTAAAGGTAAAAGTCTCACCCACAAACCCATTAGTTCTTTATACTGTTTTGCATGAGAGTGGCGTATATAAATCAGAAGATGGAGGGAATTCCTGGAGGGAGTTGTCAGATTCCTCTAGCGGATTACCAAATTCCGGATTTAACGATATTATGATCGATCCAAACAATTCAAACACCCTTTATTTATTGGGTGGCAGCGATGTGCGTTTTTCGACCATTGCATCGGCAGGTATGGATGCTGACATCGTATTTGGTGTTTATAAAAGTACGGATGGAGGAGAAACATGGGAAAATATCAACCATGGCGTTTTAGGCGAAAACAGTGGGAATATTAAAAGTATGACTTTTGTCAATAATTCATCGCAGCAATTGTATCTCGCGGCAGAAAATGGCGTGTTTTATTCCTTAGATGGTGGCGCAAGCTGGGTAGAAGAAGTTCATTTGCCTTATAAAACATTGGGCGGATTGTCCATTTTTAATGATGTAATTCAGGCCTATACAATGGGTGCCGGTGTAATTACAGGTACAATAAATACAGATCATAGCATCGCATGGAATAGCACACCGGGCTTTAAAAATAAGATAGATTTTGCGCAGTTATTAAAACACCCAAGCGAAGCCTCTATCCTTTATGCGAGCGCTTATCCGGGGGGTATATTTAAATCATTTGATTATGGAGAGAGCTGGCATGAAAGAAATTTTGGAATCCCAAGTTTTAAAGTCGATGATCCGTTGAGAGAAGGTTATTATGCCTTGGATATCAATGCCAATAATCCAGATATTATGTATTTAGGCCTCTATAAAAGAGGAATTTATCGCTCCTTTAATGGTGGAGACACCTGGTATCCTGTAAATGGAAGACAATGGGAAATGAGTACGGCAACTATCACCTGTTTAGTGTCGGACAATACGAATGAGAATATCGTATATGTAGGTACACTCAACGGCCTCTATAAAACAAGCGATGGAGGTGATTCCTGGATCGAATTTAATGAAGGAATGGGAAAGAAAGAGATTCGTTCGATTAGCATAAACGCCAATGGAAATCTAAATGTGGGTACGAAAGGGCATGGTTTGTACACTTTATATGATAATCAATGGATTGCCAATGAAGGTTTTGGTAATTGGGGAATTTCTTGGCCTATGTGGGACGGAAGACCAATGTACCAGTATACTTCCTTATTGATTCATCCTGAAGATAATCGAAGGATGATGCTGGGAACTTTTCCTCAAGGGATATACTTAAGTGATGATGGAGGTGTAACATGGCGCGAAAGCAATATTGGTTGGACCAATGATGGCGTATTTCGGTTGGTTTGTCATCCTGAAAACCCAGAAATTGTTTATGCCGGCACCTATAATGGCTTGAATATATCTTACGATTTCGGTCAAAGTTGGAAAATGTCGGATGAAGGCTGGCCAGATGAGCAATGGGTTTTTTCCATCGATTTTGATCCAGTAAACCCTGATATTATGTATGCCTGTTCAAAAAACGGAGAGAATGAAGGGCTTGGTGTGGAAGGTTTTTATGGGACTGTAATGAAATCGACCAATGCGGGAGAATCTTGGTTCTCCATCACTAACGGTTTAGATATTGGCCAAGAATTTTATCAAATTATTTGTGATCAGTTTCAATCAGGTGTCCTTTATCTTTCAAGTCAACACGATGGCCTTTTCCGTTCATCAGATGGAGGGAATAGTTGGGAACCATTTAACAGCGGACTTGTGGACATGCGTCCCGGCACTAACGGAAATAATGTGACAAATACACTCGTCTTATCTGATGATAATTCGGTGCTTTATTATGGAACGGCGGGAACAGGTGTATTTCGCTCATTATTACTTCCAATTCTTTCGGCACAGGAATTGAAAGCGGTGCCGCAAGGAGAAGAGATTCACCTCAATTGGCAGTTTACCGATATTGCCGACAATTTTAAAAGTTTTAAAATCTATAAAAGCAAAGATCAGATTGATGATCTCTCCACATTAATTCCAATTCAGGAAATAGCAGGAGCCGATACGTTAAATTATATAGATACTGAAGTTGAAAATGGCGAATTGTATTATTATGCGGTTAGCGTAGTGAATACGGATGATTACGAAACAGAAAATTATCCAACCGCCGGACCCGTGGGCATTTCTGCCACGAATAATCCGCCTGAATTAAATATTGCTTTGGTAGATCAGCAAACCACGGTTGGGACAAGTTTCATTTATAATCTTGCTGAAAATACATTTGTCGATCCTGATCAAGATAACTTGACTTATACAGCTAATGAAGTTGGACAGTTAGCATTGCCGACTTGGTTGATATTTGATAATGAGGAGTTATCCTTTTATGGAACCCCAACTGCTTTAGATATTGGAACATATACTATTCAGGTGGAAGCGAGTGATCCTTTTAGCGCCAAAGCTTACGATGACTTTATATTAACAGTAGAATCGGGTGTTGGAATTGATACTCACGAGCCGAAGTCGATAAATATTTATCCAATTCCGTCTAATTCCTTTATTACTATTGAAGATTTTTCAACGGACGAGAACTATAATGTTGTTATTTATGATTTAAATTCGAAGAAAGTGATGTCGACAAACGATTTTGCGGTGTATACCTATCATAATAAAATCCAAATCGATGTGAATCAATTGCAAAATGGAGTTTATATTCTCTTGGCCAAAAGCAAATCGACAGAAATTATGAGAAAAATAATTATCCAACATTAATTTTTATTTTTTTTACGGAAAATAGCAGTGGAGAATGGATTACGCACTTTGTTCGAGCTACTTCCTGATTCGCCAAAAAAGTCTTCCAAAGGAATCCCCGCGGAGCCATCGTGAGAACTTTTTGACTTGTACGCGAAAAGAACACCTAAGGCTTTGAATATTGTACACTAGCTCTACAACGTCTCGACTTCGGTCGGCGTAAAAAAAAGACATCCATCAATGATAATAGGCCTCAAGCATTAGTCAAAAGGTCTGAAATAGCTTACTCCGGTTCAGTATTCCTAAAGTTTGGCCAATTCAGCCTTTGCAATACGAACATAATAGCTCTTTGCATTTGGATAATCATTACTATTTCCATTTAACATCAAAAGGTCGATATAGTCCACACTTGTATTGGTTCCTCCACGAGGGGAACTCAGATAAATGTACAAACCATTCACTTTGGGAACATCCAATTTTGAAAATTCTCCATGAATACCTTTTTTTATATATAATTCATCCCACGAACAACAGAGGTAATAAAAATTACCATCAACTTCTATCATGCGCATCCAACTGGTTTTTTCATCAGAAATAAGAACTTCTTCGGTTATCCATCCGTTTGTGCTTTTTGTTGCTTGAAAAAACGTATTTAGCCATTCGTCGGATGGATTTAATTTAGTTTGATAGAGAAGATGAAGGTGATTATTCTCATCCTCGTAAATATCACTATTCTCAACCAATTGAGGCCGAGATGCGGCTAATGAATGGGATTGTAAATTAATAATACTTTCTTGCGTCCAAACTTCGTTTTTCTTTTCAAAATAATAAGATTCTTGGTATAAATTAGGTTGATTAGTTCCAACCCATTCGTCTTGAATTGCAAAAATACTAACACCTGATTCCGAAGCTAATACATAAGGATAATAGTAATCGCTATTTAAGCTATGACCAGCAATTTCCATCAACCATTTTATCCCGTTTTTTTCCTTAAAATAAAAATGATGCTGTTGGTTTAAGCCAAAAGAAACCGCTAGCATATCATCTTTACCAATAGAAGCCCCCACTCTAATATTAACGGTTTCGCCTTGAGATACGCCATCATTGTCAACGATTATTTCTTGCTGAAAATTAGTAATATCGCCCGTATTGGAGTTAGGAAACCAATAATGTATTAATTTACCATAAGAACCATTTTCGGTTGATAATGTATAGGTTGGTTCAAAAACAATAAGATGCACAATGCCCTCGGAATCGATTAATATATTGCCTGGTCGCGATGTATTTAGCATAGCTCCCTGTTGCCAACTATTGTTTCCCTCCTTCTTATATAAAACTAATTTGGAAGGATTAGTAGCATTTGGGTTTGGGTTGTTATCAATATTTTGATTGTCAACAACGCACATAAACACTGTGTTTTCAAATCTAACGATTTTACTCTGATTATAGCCCCACCAAGTTCCATTGGGACCATGATTTTTACTTCCTGCTATTTGCTCATAATACACGTCAACAGGTGAGTCTACTATACCTTTCTTACAACCCGTTATGTGAATCAAAGAGCAAAAAATTGCCATACTCCAGACGGCATTGGTTAATTTAGTTTTACTGCGTTTCATGTGGATCTGATATTAATATAACTTCGGTTTGATTTCTGTATCTCACGCTAGCCTTATCAAAAAAAATTTTATCCGTTTCCTGAATAATTTCCCCATAGTAAATATACGTTTATTTGCAATCTTAAATTTGTTTTCATAAAGATTTTTTTGAGGGTAAATTTGCAGTAAATAGCTAGCTATAACTATCTTCCGACGTTTTGCATTCAAAATGGCTTAGAAAACATTTATTGATTAGAAAATTCTGAATTTGAAATGAAATGAATTAAACAGCCGTGCTCTAAACAAAAAAAGCCTGACAAAATGGTCAAGCTTTTATTTATTAAATAGCGGGGATTGATTTTTCCGAAGGAATCCCTTCGCAGCCTTAGGAAGAACCAATATCCGTCAGCTGACGGATAGGAGTACAACGCATTTTATTCTTTTATTAGTGTATTACGTATCCATGATCTACCTCGTTAACTTTTCAGTTCCTTCTCTCTTTTCATTGCTTCAGATTTATCATTAAATACTTCAGTATAAAGTATTTTCCACGGTCTGAATTTGATAGTCCAGCCTTTTGTACCAATGGAATTATGAGATAAAAAACGCTTCTCCATATCGGAAATAAATCCAATATAAATTTTATCGAATTTCTCAGAATACAATATGTAAACGGTATACATAGGAATAAATAAAAAAAAGCCCTCCATCATTGATGAAAGGCTTTACGTAGTAGCGGGGACAGGATTCGAACCTATGACCTTTGGGTTATGAGCCCAACGAGCTACCTCTGCTCCACCCCGCAATATATTTTATGTTTATGAACTTTCTTAAATAGAGTTGCAAAAATATAACTATTTCTAGTTTTTTTGCCGTTCAGATAGTAAGATCTTTCTACAAATCGAACCTATGTCCGTCAGCTGACGGATATGAGCCCAACGAGCTACCTCTGCTCCACCCCGCAATATATTTTATGTTTATGAACTTTCTCGTTTGAGGCTGCAAAGATAAAACTTTTTCCTTTACTTATCCAAAATTAAATGAAAATATATTTTTAGAAGTCTAGTTTTTTCGGGGACTACAGAAAATTTACTCATAGCGAATTGCTCTTGCCGGATTAATTTTGGACGCTATAAAAGAAGGAATAATTAAGAATAAAAGAATGATAATCAGAGTCAATACGTTTACCCCAAACACGAGCCAAAAATCTAAATTTATGGGCACTTCCGACATATAATAATTGGCTTGATCTAGTTTTATAATTCCAAAATATTTCTGAACCACGGCCAAACCTATTCCCAAAATATTTCCCCAGAAAAGTCCGCGCACAATAATATAAGCCGCTTGATAAAGAAAAACCTTGCGTATGCTGAGGTTCTGAGCGCCAAGCGCTTTTAAAATTCCAATCGTATTTGTTCTTTCCAAAATAAGCACCAATAAAGTTGAAATCATACTGACAGAGGAAATAAGCAACATTAAAATTAAAATTACGACTACGTTAATATCTTGAAGCGCCAACCAATCAAAAATCTGCGGATAAGCTTCTTTTGCATTGATCGCAGTTAAATTATAATCCAATTTAGAATATACCTCTTCTGTAATTGCATCAATCTTATCAAAATCGTGAATAAAAACCTCAATCTCACTTACTTGATCATCCTTCCAAGAATTTAGTTTTTGCACATGGCGCTGATCGGCCAAAACAAAAGCATCATCAAATTCCTCTATACTCGTTTCATAAATTCCACTTATAAACAAACGTCTTCCACGCGCACTCGATTCCAGATTATTAACGAAATATATTCTAACAGTATCATTTATAGTCAACTGTAATTGATCCGCCATTTTTTTAGAAATCAAAATTTCATTTGAAACCTTAGCAGCTGAAATTTTAGGAAAAGAACCTTTAAGCAGGTTCTTAACAAAAAAAGTGGAATCAAAATCAAGTCCAACACCTTTTAAAACGATGCCCAGCAATTCGTCATTCGCCTGCATAATACCGGCTTTGGTAGAAACGGATTGCACATGGGTTACACCATCATTGTTTAACAGCATTTGTTTGAGCGAATCTGTATATTCAATCGGCGCCGACTCAAACGAGGCATTTGAATCGTATTTACTGATCTTAATATGACCCGCAAAACCACTTACTTTTTCGCTAATTTCATTCTTAAATCCCGTGACTATAGCCACCGAAAGCAACATAACCGACAAGCCCAAAACGACACTTAGTATTGAAATACGAATGATAGGTCGCGAAAAATTATGCGATTGCTTTTGAATTAGATGCCTTGCAATATAGAGTTCGGTGTTCAAAGTGCAGTATTTATACAGATGAAATGCGTATTTTTGTTACAAAAATATCAATTCTGGGTATATGCTTAGCAAGAAATTTCAATTCCTCTATTTATTAGGCTTTCTGTCGATGGTTTCCTGCGCTCAATCGCCGCTGCCGGCAGCCGATCAAACCGATTTGTATTTTCATTTATTGAAAGATAAGCAAATTGGCATTGTAGCCAATCAAACAAGCCGTATTGCTAATGTTCATTTGGTTGATTCCCTGATAAACGCCGGATTTCATCTAAAAAAAGTATTTGCTCCGGAACATGGATTTCGTGGCGACGCCGAAGCGGGAGCTTATATTCAAAATGGAATAGACTCAAAAACAGGTTTGCCATTAATTTCGCTTCACGGCAAAAATAAAAAACCAAGTTCGGAGAATTTAAAAGGAATTGACATTTTAATTTTTGACATTCAAGATGTTGGCGTTCGTTTTTATACTTATATTTCGACGCTTACTTATGTGATGGAAGCTTGTGCCGAAAATAATATCCCTCTTTTGATATTAGATCGACCCAATCCAAATGCAAACTATGTTGACGGTCCTGTTTTAGAAAAAGAATTTCAATCTTTCATAGGATTATTCCCTATTCCGATCGTACATGGAATGACTTTAGGAGAAATGGCAGAGATGATTAACGGCGAAGGCTGGTTGAAAAACAGAATTAAATGCGAGTTGAAAATTATTCCGGTTAAGAATTACAATCATAAAATGAGGTATGCTGTTCCAATTGCACCTTCTCCTAATCTTCCGAACGACAATGCCATCGCTCTTTATCCTTCGCTTTGCTTTTTTGAGGGAACTCCACTAAGTATTGGTCGCGGAACCGAATTTCCATTCGAAGTTATTGGTTATCCCCAATATACGGATAAGGATTTTTCCTTTCTTCCTGAAAGTATAAAAGGAAAGAGTGAGCATCCTAAATTTGAAAATCAAGTATGCTATGGAGTTGATTTGCGTGATTTTTCATTAAAAAATGAACGGCCCCATAAAATCAATCTCAACTATATAATCGATTTCTATTCCACCTATTCAGATAAAGATCAATTCTTCACTTCGTTTTTTAATCTGCTTGCCGGAAACAATAAATTGCAGGAACAAATCAAATCGGGGAAAACAGAGAAAGAAATCCGTAATAGTTGGGAGCCTGACTTAAACAACTTTAAATTGAAACGGAAAAAATACCTTTTATATGCTGATTAAACGATGAACGTAAACGGAAAACATTACAGAACCATTTGGATAGAACAGAATACACCTCAAAGTATTCAGATTATTGATCAGCGAAAGCTTCCCTTTGCTTTTGAAATTGAAACCATCCATTCGGTCGATGAAATGGCTATCGCGATAAAAGACATGCATGTTAGAGGTGCGGGATTGATTGGTGCCGCAGGTGCTTATGGCATGTATTTAGCGCTTATCGAAGCCGAGAAAAGGACTGATTTTGAGCAAGCGCTTGATCAATCAGCCAAAAAATTAAAAGCCACGCGTCCAACAGCTGTAAACCTAAGCTGGGCCATTGATTTGATGCTTCAGAAGATCCTTGCATTTAAAGCAAATAAAAACCGAGTGGCTTTAGCAAAAGAAGCCGCTGAAGCCATCGCGGATCAAGGAGCTGAAGATGGTCGCTTAATTGGAGAACACGGCTTGGAATTAATTCGCGAAATCAGCAAAAAGAAAAATGGAGCCACCGTCCATATCCTCACCCATTGCAATGCCGGATGGTTGGCTTTTGTCGATTACGGCTCTGCTACAGCACCAATTTATGCCGCTTTCGACCAAGGAATTGATGTTCATGTTTGGGTGGATGAAACGCGTCCCCGTAATCAAGGGGCACGCTTAACTTCGTGGGAATTAGAACAACACGGCGTTAAACACACTGTAATTCCGGACAATACGGGCGGTCATCTTATGCAAAACGGCAAAGTCGATCTCGTTATTGTAGGTTCGGACAGAACAACAAAAAAGGGTGATGTTGCTAATAAAATTGGCACTTATTTAAAAGCTTTGGCTGCAAAAGATAATCATATCCCCTTTTATGTAACGCTTCCTTCTTCCACTTTTGATTGGGAAATTGAAGATGGAATAAAGGAGATACCAATTGAGGAGCGCGATGCCAAAGAAATTAGCCATATAGAAGGACTCTATGAGGATAAAATTATTGAAATAATGATCACTCCGGAACAGAATGTTGGAGCTAATTTTGGATTCGACGTCACTCCTGCCCGACTCGTCACCGCTTTAATTACTGAGCGAGGTATTTGTAAAGCGAATCAAGAAAGTATTTTGAAATTATTCCCCGAATATGACAACAAATAAGGACGAAGGTTATATCAAATTTAAATACGACTGGATTCCGGCCACTTTGCCAAAAGCGGATATGGACGAACTTATCTATTGGCGTCAGAAGCTTTATGATGCTAAATTGATTGGGGCATATCCTAATGGCATTGGCTATGGCAATATCAGTCAAAGATATCAAGGGAATCAATTTATTATTAGTGCTTCGGCAACCGGCAATATTGCAAAAACAGATGCTTCTCATTTTGCTTTGGTTGATGATTTCGATTTAGCTAAGAATTGGTTGAGTTGCATTGGAAATTTACCCGCTTCCTCCGAATCGTTATCGCATGCCGCTATTTATCAAACTTTACCAGAAGTCAATGCAATCGTTCATATCCATCATTCAGAACTTTGGAATAAATACTTAAATAATTTCCCAACATCAAATCCGGAAGCTGCATTTGGCACTCCCGATTTAGCCTTTAGTTTAATCGACCTGATAAAAAAGGAAGCTTCGAACAAGAATATTATCGTTATGGGAGGCCATGAGGAAGGGATACTCGCTTTTCATAAAAGCATGAAAATTGCAAGCGAATGTATTATACATCTTCTCGAAAAACTCAATGAAAAATAGAGGAAAATAAATCCCTTCTTTTTGTATCTTTATAAAAAATTGAGTCATTAATTTAAGGTATAAAACTATGGAAAAAACAGTAGAAGAACTCCAAATCGAAGTTCAAATTCAAAAAGAAATTGCTTTTACTGCAGGAATTTTACAAGGAGATATTACCTTAAAAACTTTATTTGAATCCATTGCAGAATCGGTTGTTGTCGTAAATAAATTGGGAAGAATCATTATGGTTAACAATCAGTTCGAAAAGCTGTTTGGATATGCTAAAATGGAATTAATGGGAGAGCCTATGGAGGTTTTACTTCTGCCTGAATACAAAAACCGCCATGGAAAGCATTTATTAACATTTTTTGAGAATCCAACCATGCGCTCCATGGGAGGAGGTTTTGATTTAGCGGGGCTATCCAAAGATCAAAAGCAAATCCCTATCGAAATAAGCTTAAGCTATTTAAACACTACAGCGGGGACACTTGGCTTGGCATTCATTAGCGACATTTCGAACCGTAAAATTGCCGAGCAAAAAATATTAGATAAAAACGAAGCTTTAGATGCTTTTGCCCATACACTTGCCCATGACTTAAAATCTTCATTAAATAGCATTATCGGCTTTAGCGATCTATTGATCGATGAATCGGATATTGAGGAGTCTAAGAAAAAACAAATCTTATTTTCGATAGCAAAAAGCGGAAGAAAGATGAACCAAATTATCGAATCCATTTTATTTTTTGCTAAAGTAGATAAAACGGATGTTGTGCCTGAACCTCTCGATATGCTTCCAATATTGGAGAGCGTTCTGTTTCGATTAAAAAAAGAAGCGGATGAGAAAAACGCTAATATTCGGATAATAGATAATAAGCTGATGAAACATGCCCTTGGTTACAGTCCTTGGATAGAGGAAGTTATGTTTAATCTAATCGGGAATGCTATTAAACATGGTGGGGATTCTCCTCAAATCGAAATTGGATGCAATAATCAAGGAGAATATGTGCAATACTACGTGCAAAACAACGGTATTCCGCTTTCAAAAGAAAGAATTGAAGAACTGAATCATACCATTAGCGAAATAAAAACCGATGCTATTTCCGGATTTGGACTTTCGATTGTAAATCGAATCTTACACAAACTGGATGGGCAATTAAAAATTGAGAGTTCAGAACAAAAAGGGAATATTTTCAGTTTCTTTCTGCCGTGCATAAAGGATGATGAAAACCCTAAAAGCTGAAAATCACGTTAAGTCTTTTATGCTTTTAATTGATTTACTGTATTTTAAAGTTGATTTAAAAAGGACTAAAATATAATCGTTTTCCTTTTCCTTTCTCTATAAATTCACCTTGATTATAAACCATGTGCCCATTCACAAAAGTGGATACTACTTTCGATTTAAATTGTTGACCAAGCAAAGGTGACCAAGCACATTTATAAAAAATATTTTCGGGTCGGACTTCCCAGGAATTATCCAGATCGACTATAGCCAAATCCGCAAAATAGCCTTCACGAATAAAACCACGCTCTTTAATGCGAAACAGTTCCGCAGGAGCATGACACATTTTTTCAACGACTTTCTCCAGACTCAGTTTTCCGTGATGCATCATTTCTAAAAGCAAAACCAAGGAATGCTGAACCATAGGTCCACCAGACGCTGCTTTTGTATATACATTTTCTTTTTCTGCCAAAGTGTGAGGCGCGTGATCCGTGGCAACTACATCAATTTTATTCTCCAAAAGGGCTTTTAATAAAGCTTCTGAATCACTCTGTTTTTTTATGGCCGGATTCCACTTGATAAAGGTCCCGTTTTTCGTATAATCTTTATCCGAAAACCACAGATGATGCAGACAAACTTCTGCTGTTATTTTCTTCTCTTTCAATGATTTATCATTTGAAAACAATTCCATTTCTTTCGCTGTAGATAAATGCAAAACATGCAAGCGAGTATGGTGTTTCTTGGCCAAGTTTACAGCAAAAGAGCTGGAAAGATAACAGGCTTCTTCTGATCGAATTAAAGGATGAGATGAAATAGGGATATCGTCACCGTATTTTGCTTTCGCTTCCATCAGATTCTTTTGAATCGTATTCTCATCTTCGCAATGAACCGCAATAAGCATATTGCTTTCTGCAAATATTTTCTCTAAGGTTGCCCGATTATCAACCAACATATGGCCGGTAGATGCGCCTAAAAATATTTTTATGCCGCAAACATTCTCCGGATTTGTTTTCAAAACCTCATCAGCATTCGTATTTGAGGTTCCCATATAAAAGGAGTAATTGGCCCAAGAACGGCCATTAGCCGCTTGATATTTTTCTTCTAAAAGTTCTTGTGTTAGAACATTGGGAATGGTGTTGGGCATATCCATATAGGAAGTCACACCGCCTGCAACAGCTGCTCTTGATTCAGAAACTAAATCGCCTTTGTGCGTGAGTCCGGGATCGCGAAAATGCACCTGATCATCGATTACTCCCGGAAGAATATATTTCCCACTTAGATCGAGTGTAACACAATTTTGCGGGAGTTTAATTTTCTCCGAATCGCGAACTATTTTTTTAATACGCTCATTTTCAATGAGAATATTGGCTTTTAGTTGTGTCCCTTCGTTGACAATTGTTGCATTTTTAAGGAAATAAGCAGACATAGGTTTTTGTTTTGAATTCGACTTCAAAAGTACAAAAGCTAATTCGTGAAAAAGAAATTAATATTATTTTCTTGCTTTAATTTTACGAAAACGCAAAGCCATAACCCCAAAAATAGCTTCTCTGAAAATACTCTTATTCATTTTTGATTCACCTAAAGTTCGGTCGGTGAATATGATGGGCACTTCGTTTACCTTAAAATTGAGTTTGCAAGCCGTGTATTTCATTTCTATTTGAAATCCATAACCGACCAATTTAACATTCTCTAAAGCAATTGTTTCCAGCACTTTTCGACTATAGCACATAAAACCCGCCGTTGTATCTCGAATAGTGAGTCCGGTTACCAAACGAACATAAGCCGATGCATAATACGACATTAAAACACGACTCATGGGCCAGTTGACAACATTTACACCTGTAATATAGCGAGAACCAATTGCGACATCATTGGCTTCTATTTTTGTGGCGTGATACAAACGAAGCAAATCTTCGGGATTATGCGAAAAATCGGCATCCATCTCAAAAACAAAATCATAGCTTCTTTTCAATGCCCACCTAAAACCATGAATATAAGCCGTTCCCAGTCCTAATTTCCCTTTGCGCTCCTCTATAAAAAGCAGGTCAGGAAATTCTTTCATCAGAGATTTAACTATATCCGCTGTTCCATCAGGCGAATTGTCTTCGACAATCAAAATATGGAAATCCTTAGATAAACTAAATACTTTGCGAATAATACGCTCAATATTTTCCTTCTCGTTGTATGTTGGTATAATTACTAAACTATCTGACACGGATATCTATTAAAAATGAAAAACAAAATTACAAATTATTTGAATCATTAAAGGGTAGTTCTTTTAGAGTAAAACTGTTAAAAATGACTAAAAAAACAAACCTAGATGTAGGGTTATTTTAGTTTACCACTTCCATAGAAATGCCTTGGATAGAATGCATTAATAAATACTAAAATCCATTCGTAATTTCTTTACAGTGCTTATTTGCCACGAATGCACGAATAAAAAATAATAGATTCGTGTATTCGTGGCCAATAAAACCATTAAATATTATTTGCCGATAAAAAGAATCAATACTCCAATTCGCCCAAACCTTGTCGTAGAATTTGAATTTCTCCCCCACTACAATCAACTACCGTAGATGCGATATTACCACTAAAACCGGCATCAATAACAATATCAACCTGATTTCCCCATTCTTCGTGGATGAGTTCCGGATCTGTTTCATATTCGATAATGGTATCATCGGCATGGATAGAGGCTGAAAAAAGTGGGTTTCCTAACCTGCGTATAATTTCCATGGGCACGGGGTGCTTTGGAATACGTATGCCAATACTTTTCTTCTTGTTGTAAAACAATTTAGGAACTTGATTATTTGCTTCAAGAATAAAGGTAAAAGGGCCGGGCAAATGCTTTTTAAGCAACTTGAAAGTCGCCTTATCAAACGGACGCGTATAATTAGACAGATGCGTTAAATCGTTGAATACCAAAGAGAAATTGGCTTTTTCCTTTTTTATTCCTTTGAGCTGTGCGATTTTATCCAAGGCTTTCATACTCAAGCTATTTCCTCCAAAACCATAAACGGTATCTGTGGGGTAAATAATCACGCCACCATCCAGCAAACATTCATTAATCATTTCTAAATATCGCGGAGATAGATTGTCGGGATACAGTTTTATCAGCATGATTTTTCGTTTAAAGGATACAAATCTAAAACAAAATTTGGCATTTTCCTTGTCAATCAAAATGCATCCGTTATTTTTGCCCGAATTAAAAACGAAGATTATGAGCTCAGTCGCTGCTACATTTAAAAAATTCCCCCGCACTTTTTGGATTGCCAATACGATAGAACTTTTTGAACGCTGGGCTTGGTATGGTTTTTTTATGCTTTTCGCCAATTATTTGACCGGTTCGTTAGATGATGGAGGCTTGCAGTTCTCTCAAGCCCAGAAAGGGACTATTATGGGTGTCGGCACTGGTATTCTATATTTTTTACCCGTTATTACAGGCGCCATCGCCGATAAATTTGGTTATCGTCGTGTGTTGGCTCTTGCTTTCGTAATCTACGCAACGGCATTTCTATTCCTCCCTCATTTTAATACGTTTACCGGTGTTTTTATAATGTATCTCTATTTGGCACTTGGGGCAGCACTTTTTAAACCTGTTATTTCTGCCACCATTGCCAAAACAACAAATGAAGAAACTTCATCCATAGGATTTGGAATTTTTTATATGATGGTTAATATTGGCGCCTTTCTTGGTCCGATGTTAACGCTAATCTTTAAAAATTCGTCCTACGATTTTGTTTTTTATATCTCTGCCGGAATGATCTCGGTTAATTTTATTCTTCTTTTCTTTTACCGTGAACCGGATCGCATAATACAATCCGAACCCATTTTAGTCACGCTAAAGCAGGTTTTTAGGAATATTTATACCGTTTTACTCGATTATAAATTTGTGATTTTCCTCGTGATTGCTTCCGGTTTTTGGACCATGTACAATCAGCTGTTTTTTACTTTACCCGTATTTATTTCGCAATGGGTAGATACTTCCGGATTGTATGCCTATTTCAGCGCTAACATGCCTTTTATTGCCGAAAACTACAGTCATAATGGCGTTATGGAAGCTGAGTTTATTACCAATTTTGATGCTTTATTTATTATTGCCTTTCAGATTATCATTTCAAGTATAGTGATGCGTTGGAAAGCATTAAGTACGATGGTAGGCGGATTTATAATTGCAACCCTCGGTTTATCCCTTTCCTTTTTTACGCAAGACGTCACTTTTATTTTTGTCGCCATTTTTGTTTTCTCTATTGGTGAAATGTCGGCTTCGCCAAAAATCACCGAATATATTGGAGGCATTGCACCCGCTGATAAAAAAGCACTTTATATGGGCTATTCTTTTCTGCCTGTATTCTTGGGAAATGTTTTTGCAGGCATTGTTTCCGGTAAAGTGTATCAGGATATGTCGGATAAACACACCTTATTGCTACAGGTTATTAAGGAAAAAGGGCTTCAGGTTTCGACTGAAATTTCGCATAACGAACAATTTAGCGAAGCGGCTAAACAACTTAATTTGACAAATACCGAATTGACCAATTTTTTGTGGACAACCTATCATCCGGGCAATATCTGGTTGGTTATTGCTGCTATTGGAGGCGGAGCCGCTATTGGTTTGGCCATTTATAACTATGCCTTTTTTCGCAAAAAATAAGACTCAATCTTTATTAAATTTTATGCGTAATGAATAATCGAAAAGTAGTATTGTTTATCAGTATGAGCCTCGACGGGTTCATTGCAACGACTAATGATGATTTGTCTTGGCTCTCCATGGTTGAAAAAGAAGGTGAAGATTATGGATATAGCGCTCTTAACAAACGCGTTGATACTTATATTGTTGGAAGAAAAACCCATGATACCGTATTAAAATTAACAGGAGGAAAATTCCCCCCAGCTGAAATGCACACTTGTTATGTTATAACTCATCAGAGTCGTAAAAACGAAAATGGAATCACTTTCTATAATGGCAATATTGAAGAATTAATCCATCGATTGAAAAGTCAAAATGGAAAAGACATTTATTGCGATGGCGGAGGACAAATCGTAAAGCTTTTTATGGAGAAAAATCTGATTGACGAATATATAATATCGGTTATTCCCACTATTCTTGGAGATGGCAAACGCCTATTTATTGGAGGAACAAAAGCAATAAAATTAAAAGCCAAAGCAAGCAAATACTTCGATACCGGTTTGATTCAATTGCGTTATATAAAAGAATAAACCAATATAAACATTAATCATAAGTTAAAGATTCCGACTAGTTTGAATGTTCATCGATTTGATTTAGATTAAAATGACTTATCCCTTGCATTTGTTGATTTCCTTCGAAAACGGCTGCCCGGATAAGACTATCCTTTTCTGAAATACTAATTTTCCCATCGTATAACATCGAATTAGCTGTTGGCTCAGAACCATCTAATGTATAAACAATTTTAGGGTGATATTGCTCTGAAAAGATGCTTACCTTTTTCTGATTTTGTAAACTGTCAAAATCAATCTTAAAAGTTAAACGGTAACTGCCTTTTGAATAGCGATATCCTTTTTTATCGAATAATTTAAAATGACTTTGCAATCGTGTTTGAAAAGCTTCCCAATTGCGATTATTTTTCGAGCCCCACACCACTTCGGAAAGCGCTAGCATACGTGGTAGAATCATATATTCGACATAATCTTCGGTTTCGATGTACTCCGTCCAAACATTGGCTTGAGCACCTAAAATTAAGGCTTTTTGTTCGGTAAATAAATCCTCAGGAATAGGTTCAAAATCGTAGACCTTTTTCAAAGGCAAATAGCCTCCAATGGCTTTGGGTTCGAAATTTTTATCTGCTTGATAATAATCAAAATAACAATTTGCGGTTGGCGTCATTACGACTTGATTTCCCAATCGAGCAGCTTCAATTCCGCCTTCCATTCCACGCCACGACATTACCGTTGCATTTTGAGCCAATCCGCCTTCCAATATCTCATCCCAGCCCATTAACTTCTTTCCTTTAGAAGTTAGATAAGCATCTATCCTTTTGATAAAATAACTCTGTAACTCATGTTCATCTGCCAAACCTTCTTTTTTCATTCGAGCCTGACATTTCGGGCATTTTTCCCAGCGGTCTTTTGGCGCTTCATCGCCACCAATATGGATATATTGACCCGGAAATAATTCGATAACTTCATTTAAAACATCCTTTATAAAATCGAAAGTTTGCTCATTTCCGGCACAATAGATATCTTCAAAAACACCCCAACTGTTTGGAACTTCCAAGGTTTTTCCCGTACAAGAAAGTTCCGGATAAGCGGCCAA
>JBFHQD010000035.1:0-18631 GCA_041592395.1 Bacteroidales bacterium
AAATCGAAAATCTCCAATTGGGGGATGGAAATTATCAGTTTACAATATTAGGACCATCACTAAAAATCGAAAAGGTTAGCGTAGGCATGCCCGGAAAATTAAACGTTGAAAATGCTTTAGCTGCAGCTGCAGCAGCGCATTTAAATGGAGAAAATTCAGAAATAATAAAGAAATCTCTTGCTACTTTTAAAGGGGTAAAACGACGGATGGAATATATTATCAAGCGAAAAGATTTGGTTTATATCGACGATTATGCGCACCATCCGGAAGAGCTAAAAGCAAGTATTTTGTCCGTTAAAGAATTGTATCCCGATAAAAAACTAACCGGTATATTTCAGCCGCATTTGTATAGTAGAACACGCGATTTTTTGGACGATTTTGCCGCAAGCTTAGCGCTTCTCGACCGCCTGATTTTACTCGAGATTTATCCAGCTCGCGAAGAGCCGATTGCAGGAATAAACAGTCAGCTTTTGCTCGACAAAACGAAGCTAAAAGATAAAATTCTATTGACCAAAGAGCAGCTTATTCCCTATTTAAAAGATAAAAAACCCGAACTCATTTTGAGTTTAGGCGCCGGTGATATTGACCGTTTAGTTGAACCTATAAAAACTGTATTTGCATGATAAAACGAATACTCTATCGAAGTTTATGGGTGCTGGCTATACTTGCGTTGATGGCATTCGAAATCTATGCCTTGCGTAAAAACGGCGATACGCCTTGTCCAAAACTAAACGTCGAATTGCACAATAAACTGGCGATACCGCAACTTACTTCGGCACAAGAACTGAGAACAGAACTCCTCGAAAATCACGAGCCTATTGAAGGACAGAAAATCAAGAATCTGGATCTACAAGAAATCGAAAAAAAAGTTGGAAAAATCACCTACGTTAAAGATTTCAATGCTTTTATCAATATCACCGGAGATTTTACAATTAAGGCTAAACCAAGAAAAGCAATTCTTCGCGTCTATAATCAAGCCGGGCAACAATTTTATTTAGGAAGCGATACCGTAGTTATGCCCCTTTCTACAAAACACAGTGTTCGTGTACTGTTGGCGAATGGTGCACTACCTAAAATAAGCATGGATTACTTCAATCAGAACAGCATTGATACACTTCATTTGCCTGCTATCTATAAAAAAATATATATCTTGGCCGCAAAAATTCAACGCGACCAATTTTTGAATGCATTAATCGACCAAATTTACGTAAGTCAGGATCAAGAATTTGAATTAATTCCCAAAACCGGAGTTAGTTACATCGAATTTGGAACCCTAAATAATATTGACGATAAATTAAAGCGTTTAAAGCTTTTTTATATCAACGGAAAAGAAAAAATAAATTGGACTATTTATAAATCGATAAATCTAAAATACGAGAATCAAGTAGTTTGTACAAAAAATTAATAATATGGAAGCCTCAGACATTATAATTGTAGGATTGGATATAGGAACAACAAAAATTGCTGCTATAGTAGGTCGACGCAACAAATACGGGAAAATAGAAATTCTAGGATCAGGAAAAACAGAATCTATTGGTGTTAAACGTGGGGTTGTTTCAAATATTGAAAACACGGTTCAATCTATAAAAAAAGCCATCGAAGAAGCCGAATCCAAATCGAATGTTAAAATTGATTATGTAAACGTAGGCATTGCAGGTCAGCATATTAAGAGTTTACAGCATCGCGGCATTATCATTCGTAAAAATATAGATGATGAGATTTGCCAAAAAGATGTGGACGATTTATTAGAAAGCATGCGTAACCTAAACATGAGTCCCGGCGAAGAAATTATCGATGTCATTCCACAAGAATATATAGTTGACGGAGAACCCGGCATTCGTGAGCCTGTAGGTATGTTAGGCAATTCCTTGGAAGCCAATTTTCATATCATTATTGGGCAAACTACAGCGGCCAAAAATATTTTCAAATGCGTTCGCAAAAGCGATTTAGATATTGTTGATTTGATATTAGAACCCATTGCATCGGCCAAAGCTGTTTTGAGTGATGAAGAAAAAGAAGCCGGTGTTGCTTTGGTTGATATTGGTGGAGGAACAACAGATGTAGCCATTTTCCACGATGGAATTATCCGACATACTGCCGTTATTCCTTTTGGCGGTGATGTGATTACAGAAGATGTAAAAGAAGGTTGTTCGATCATTAAAAAACATGCCGAAGAGTTAAAAGTTAAGTTTGGCTCTGCTTTGGCAAGTGAAAATAAGGAGGAGGAAGTGGTCGCCATTCCCGGCTTACGAGGCCGACCTCCAAAAGAAATCACTTTAAAAAACTTAGCCAGTATTATTCAAGCGCGCATTGAAGAGATTATTGAACATGTGTATTTCGAGATAAAAAATTCCGGCTATGAAAATAAGCTCATTGCAGGCATTGTGCTTACCGGTGGTGGTGCTTTATTAAAACATATTGCGCAACTTACTGAATTTATGACCGGTATGGACACACGCATCGGGTATCCTAATGAACATTTGGCCGAAGGCACGATAGAGGAATTGGCGAGTCCAACCTACTCAACGGGTATCGGCCTAGTTATAGAAGGTTTTGAGCGCTATGATTATGAAAATCAACAACCTGCAAACACAGAAACGCATCACGTTGAAAATGATTCGCCCTTACCTAAGGATAAAAGTTTTTTTCAAAAAATTCAGGATTTTTTCGATAGCGATACAGACGATTTAAAATAAAAACCTGCGGGTTTGATTTTAAAACGGAAGCCAACTCTGCTTTGGTTTTCCGTGGATATCAACAATTAATTTGTTAATAAAAACGCTTCTACAAACTAAAGAAAGCGTGTTTTAAGGCTAAATTAGTACTTTAAAATAACCACATATGCTAAATTTCGATTCTCCTAAAAACCAATCCAATATTATCAAAGTCCTTGGTGTAGGCGGTGGCGGTGGAAACGCCGTAAACCATATGTTTAAGCAAGGAATAAAAGATGTTGATTTTATTTTATGTAATACCGACAATCAACATTTGGAAGATAGCCCTATTCCAACAAAAATTCAATTGGGATCAAGTCTTACCGAAGGACGAGGAGCCGGATCGAAACCTGCAGTGGGACGAAATGCGGCCATTGAAAATATTAACGAGATCAAAGAAATCCTGAGCATTAACACAAAAATGCTTTTCATTACTGCCGGAATGGGCGGTGGAACAGGAACCGGAGCAGCACCAATTATTGCAGCTGCCGCTAAAGAATTAGATATTTTAACCGTTGCTATTGTTACTTTACCCTTTGCTTTTGAAGGACGTAAACGCACGGAATTGGCTAAAGAAGGCATTGCCGAATTAAAAAAACATGTCGACACCATACTGATTATCAACAATGATAAACTCCGCGAATTGTATGGCAATCTTTCGCTCTCGCAGGCTTTTAGTCAGGCCGATAATATTTTAACCAAAGCCGCTAAAGGAATTGCCGAAATTATAACCGTAACCGGCTATATCAATGTCGATTTTGAAGATGTAAATACGGTGATGCGAAATAGCGGCGTTGCCATAATGGGCGCAGGCAAAGCCGAAGGTGAAAACCGCGCTATTGAAGCCACAGAGCAAGCGCTTTCGTCTCCTTTATTGAATGATAACGATATCAATGGCGCAACAAATATGTTGCTTTATATTGCTTCGGGCGAAAATGAAATAACGATGGATGAAGTGAGTGAAATCACCGAAATTATCCAAAACCATACCGGCTATGATTGTGAAGTCATATGGGGGAATGGCATCGATCCGGAATTGGGCGATAGTATCAGCATCACCTTAATTGCTACCGGTTTCGATCGTAAAGCAGCCAATGAAAACAAAAACAAGCCGGAAAAAGTTGTCATTAACTTAGAAGATGATGTAAAAGCGGCACAAAAGAAAGTGGATTTAGAAATAGCGGAAGAGTCCATCCCTAATATCGAATTAATCGATCGCACAAAAAGCACTGAACCACAGACGAAAACAGACAAGAAAATATACAATTTAGAAGAAAAAAAAGAGGTTAAAGCAGAATCGCACAGTTTTGATTTTGAACCCAGCAGAGAGCTTGTTATTCGTGAAATAGAAAGTGATACGACTGCGAATTATAGTGATGAATTGTTTGATAACGAGTCTACACAAGGCGACTCCAAAACAGCGCCCTCAATCAATAAATCTACGCAAGACGACAAACATAAAGAGAGGACAAAAAAATTAAGAGCACTTTCTTATGGAGGAAAAATGAATATTGATGAGCTGGAAAGTACGCCGGCTTACAAAAGAAAAAATATCAACCTTTCGCAAAGCAATCCTTCGACCGACTCAGAGGTAGCCCGATTTACACTTTCGGATAGTGAAGACGGTTTGGAAATAAAATCAAACAACAAATTTCTCCACGATAATGTTGACTAGTAAAAACGACAATGAAAAGAGCCCGGCTTGCCGGGTTTTTTTGTACTTTTGCTTTTCGTAAACACAAAGATTATGAGCTTAGAAATTCAGATAAATAACGACATTAAAAAAGCGATGCTAGCCAAAGACAAAAAGACTTTGGAAGCATTAAGAGCAATTAAAGCCGGTCTATTGCTTATAAAAACCGGAGGCGATATCAACAGCGAAGAAATTCCCGAAGCGGTCGAAATCCAACTCTTGCAAAAACTGGTTAAGCAAAGAAAAGAATCTGCCGAAATGTATGGCAATCAGAAACGAAGCGATTTGGCTGAAGACGAACTTTTTCAAGCTTCTATCATTGAGAAATACTTGCCTGAACAGATGAGTACCGAAGAAGTAAAAGCAAAGATTGAAGCGCTAATTTCTGAAACAGGAGCTTCGAGTATGAAAGATATGGGTCGCATTATGGGTATGGCATCCAAAGCATTGGCCGGCAAAGCCGATAATAAAACCATTTCGACAATTGTAAAAGAACTTTTAAGCTAAAACAGCTTTAAGATTTTTAAATTTGGTTGTTTATTTTTTATAAATTTGCAACCTAATTCCGCTCAAAAGCGGATTGGCGGGGTGTAGCGCAGTTGGTAGCGTACTTGACTGGGGGTCAAGGGGTCGCAAGTTCAAGTCTTGTCACTCCGACTTGATTTACAAAGGGTTATGATCGAAAAAGATTGTGACCCTTTTTTATTTGCAGACAAAGTTTCTTTTTCACGCGTACTCCAAACCAATTCAGAATCAAAAAGAGTTTCAACCCAAACTTTTAATTAAAAAAACAAAACGATTAAACGGTAAAAACCTTATTCAAGCCCGGCTTTTATAATTTCGATGCATTTAAAAATAACAACCAATGCTATTATACCCACTATAATCACATAACCCCACTCAAAAGATTTAGGTTTATTGTTATTCTTCTTTTTTCTAAAAAAATGCATACTATATTACTTTTACTAGTTTAAAGGATTGGGGGTTTGTTTGTTTTCCAGTTCCGTGGAATTACTCTTTTTTTTCTTTTAAATTATCCGTTTTGGATTTTTCATCGAAAGGTAAAATTTTAATCTTATTGGTATCCGCGACTAAAGTATCTACAGGTAGCAAATTCAACCTAAGTGTATCGAAATTAAGCGTATCAACAACCATGCTTTCCCTTGCCATAGTATCGACAGAAATAGTATTCGCCGGAATAGTATCCACCATCAAAGTATCTATAATCTCGACCGGAATTTGAACAGCATTGGGATCTGCTAACAACAACGATTTCTGAACTTGGCAGTTGGCAGAATCCCTTACAGTAATCGTATAATTTCCATAGGATAAATTGTCGATATCTTCTGTTGTTGCACCATTGCTCCATAAAAAAGTATAGGGAGGTGCACCACCACTAACGTTAATATCAATACTTCCATTTGTTCCATCACCGATAAAAAGACTGTCGCTAATGCTAATTTCTGAGGGTTCATTTATCGTATAATTGGCTTCTTTTTTTTGGCCGTTTTTATCGATAATAGCTACAAAATAATCACCTGCTTTCAGGTTTTTGTTTTCCGGATCGTAAGTGTTATTATCCCAAAAAACGGAATAAGGGGCTTCGCCACCACCAATACTTAAGTTAATTGAACCATCGGAAGCACCAAAACAAGACGCGTGTTGAATATCGGCTTTGAAAAAAAGTTCGCGTTCAACAACTACAGAAGTAGAACATTTGCAATCGTAAAAGTCAGTCACAGTAACGGTATAAACACCGGCACTCAGATGCGCAATATCTTCGGAAATGGATTTATTGCTCCATTTATAGCTGTATAAATTTAAAGCGCCGCCATCAACGCTAAGGTTAATTCTTCCATCATTTCCCGCTTCGGTTTCCGGAAAAGCAACAGCAGAACATACAAGTTCTTTCGGTTCCTTAATCAGAAATTGGGCGTCCTTTTTATTTCCCTCACTATCCCATACAGAAAGTGCATAAGAACCGGCAGGTATATCGCGTAAATCTTCTGTGCTATCGCCTGTATTCCATAAAAAACGATATGGAGGCACATCGCCTTCAATTGTAATATCAATATAGCCATCCTTTTTGCCAAAGCAAGAAGCATCGCTAAGTTCATGCTTGATTTCCAGTTTCCTGTCTACACGCACTTCTTTACCCGCATTTGCTTGATTTAATATCTCGTTTAAAATTTCTTCCCTTTCTTGAACATCCATAGTCGACTCTTCGTCGGCAGGTTCCTCTTTTTTTAGGGGTTTAAAATTTTTATCTCGTATTAAATCGCAAGTGCCTTTTATCTTGTATTTTTTACCCCCCGATAAATCGATTTCGGTAATAACCACATAATCACTGTTTTGCCAATCGATTAAATCGTAATTTCCGGATACTCTTTTACCTTTACCTATTTCTATCAATACAGAGCCATCGACTTTAGTGGTTGGCGAAAGTGTTTCGGAATAAATCATCTGGCCATTTGCAGAACCTTGCATAACTTGAATTCGCATGCCAATCGTCTGATTAATCACCAAAAAATCGTTGTTATCGTAAATTACGGTTTCGCATTTCATTTCCTGAGCCGTCTGCGCAGCAACAGAAATAGTAAGCAGGAAATAAACCAAACAAAGAAGGATAAGCTTAATCGGATACAATAATTGATGCGTCATAACTAAATAAAATTAAAAATTGTCAATTAGTTGGCTTTATTTACTGCAGAATGAACATTTTCGTTTTTCCTTCTTTTTTATTTCAATTAAAAAATTCGCTCTCCATTTGACAAACAGTTGTCCTCTGCGGCAGTACAATTAAAAGCAACTTATAATTCCTTCCAAATATATTGAAATTAATAGAATTCACAAAATGTAACTAAAACTAAAATAGAATCTTAGAATAATATTGGTGGGGTTAAGCACATTTTTCTTTAAATTCGTATCATCAATTATTAAAACGCAACAAAAAAACACCCATAAGCGACTATGAAAAGAGTCCCAAAATACGTAAGCTTTCGCATTTTCCTTTCTTCTGCATTGCTGTATTTCTTTTTGGTAATTCCTTTTGCCGGTTTTATGTGGATACAGAAAATGCCCGAATTACTGAAAATAAATTCGGGATCAATAAACATGCAAACCGATAGTTTAACAACTATTAAATCTTTGCAGGATGCGCAATCCGATCAAAAACTTACGACAGAATATGATACACAAGATGTATTAATACCAAATCTTTTCGACAACACTTTTAAAGCACCAAATCCGGTTCAAGAAGAAAACCGCAAGAGTTATATAAGTACAAGTTTCGATTATTTACTCAATTCTTTTTTAATTAGCTTGGCTTTATTAGCCTTGTTTAGCATTCCCTTTAAACGCTTCTTTCATCGGAAAAGGAAAAAAGTATTTATCGCTCAAAAACTCGAAAATCACTGTCGAAAATGGCTTCTGAAAACACCTTTGATACATACTATTTTATTTGGCGTACCTCATATTGCGAGTCTTACCTATACGGGTTGGATACTCTATTCCGGAAAAATGGAACACGATCTTAACTTTAGTATGCTTCAAAATTATTTTTACGTGAGTTTACTTGCCGCATTGCTTACTGTTTTGTTTGTTTATTATTGGACCAAGCACCGTGTTCATTTGTTTTATTTGGAAATCATTTATAGCGATATTGAACTTCGTAAACGCATTTTTAAAAATAGTGTCGGAAAAATTAGAGATCGATTGTGGATAGCCAGCGGAATGACGACCCTCTTGCCTTTGAGCATCGTTATTTTTTATATTGTTTTAAGTGTTACTAGTTTTTCTGATCTCGGAATTCCAACAATCACGCAAGAAACCAGAACCCTCTTGTTTGGTTCTTACGCAAACTTATCGGGGGATATTTCTTTGGGCAAAACCATTTATATCAATTCGATAAATACCTATATGATGCTTGCCGGAATTGGAACAAGTGTATTTGTTTCGCTTGTCTATATTTTTGCTTTTGTAAGATGGACTACCCTCGACATTGTTTATCCCGTAAAAGAATTGCTTTATAATATTCATAAAACAGGTGAAGGTGAAGGCGATGCTAATTTTAGTTTGGTACGCACCAACGATGAAATCGGAGAGTTGAGCGAAGGATTTAATGTGATGGCGCAGCGGATCAAAGATCATATCGACAATATCAATGCGCTCAGTATTTCTTATTTTCGTTTTGTGCCCAAGCAATTTCTCGAATTTTTAGGGAAGAATCAAATTACCGATATTCATCTGGGCGATCAGATTCAGCGCGAAATGACTGTTATGTTTTCTGATATTCGTTCGTTTACAGAGCTTTCTGAAAATTTCTCCCCAAAAGAAAACTTCGATTTTATCAATCACTATTTAGGTTATATGGAACCTGTAGTTATGCGCAACAATGGGTTTATCGATAAATACATTGGCGATTCAATTATGGCGCTTTATAGTCTTTCGGTTAATGATGCAATCAATGCCGCCATCGAGATGCGAGCCAAACTGGAAGAATTTAACGAAGATTTAAAAATGAGCGGCAAGCAAACCATCGACAGTGGAATTGGCGTTCATACCGGCGACCTGATGCTTGGTATTGTCGGTGGCAGGAGTCGAATAGAAGGCACCGTGATTTCTGATCACGTAAATTTAGCATCACGCTTAGAAGGATTGACGAAAGTGTACGGAGCTCCAATAATAGTTAGTCAGGATAGTTTGATTAAAATTGAAAATCCTTTGCAATATCAATTTCGTTTCCTCGATATTGTAAAAGTAAAAGGCCGAAAATCATCGGTCAATATTTTTGAGATTTTAGATGGCGAAAGAGCCGGACAACGAAAACTAAAACTAGAGAGTAAAGAGCAGTTTAATAAAGCCATCGACTTATATAGAAACAAACATTTTGAGCAAGCCGCAAAGCTTTTTGCTGAATTGCAAGAACACAACCCTGCCGATAAAGCCATACATCTGTATATAGAAAGATGCCAAAAGAACATTCAATTTGGAATTCCTGAAGATTGGGACGGAGTAGAAATCTTACATTTTAAGTAATTTATGTAAAAAGAGATTGAAAAATCTCGACGCTTATCCTCAAAAACACATCGTTAATACATTATATCCCTACGCTTGCTCATTTCAAATTTTTTTTCGAGATAAGCGCCCTAAATTTGACAACAGAAACTAATGTAGATAATTAGGTTATGCTATATGATATTTTAATTTTAAGCTATGTCGCTTCTTTTGGCTTCCTCGTTTGGAAATCGGAAACACTCCCCCAATTTAGTTCTAAGATTATATTAATTGGATTGTTGCTTAGCCCAATAGTTGGCTTTATTAGCTTTTATTATTATCAAAGACAATAATAATTGCTTTTGAACTGCGGGTAAAAATAGTCTTAAACCTGATTGTTTAATTTGTGCGCTTATTTCTTGCTGCTTTTTTCGGCCATCGTTTGATGTATTTTTGATGCGACAAGGTCGATAGCTACGTGATTAGCTCCCCCCTGAGGTACAATTATATCAGCAAAACGTTTGGTTGGTTCGATAAAAAGTTGATGCATCGGTTTCACCCATTTTGTATAATGCTCGAGGGTTTTATTGTAGGCTCTACCGCGCTCTTCCATATCTCTTCGAATAACACGCATCAACCGATCATCGGGTTCTGCATCAACAAAAACTTTAATATCCATTTTTTCGCGCAGTCTTTTATTGGTTAATACCAAAATGCCTTCAATGATAACAACTTCGTGCGCAGCTACTTTAACGGTTTCTTTGGCACGCGAACAAGTCAAATAAGAATAAATGGGCATCTCTATAGATTCATTGGCTCTTAGTTGATCGATATGTTTATTTAACAAAGCAAATTCGATAGAAGAAGGGTGATCAAAATTAATCTTTGCACGCTCATCAGCAGAAAGATTCCCATTATCGCGGTAATAAGCATCCTGAGGAATAACCGTTACAGAATTTTTCGGCAACAAACCTATAATTTTTTTAACTACTGTAGTCTTTCCTGACCCGGACCCTCCTGCTATACCAATAATCAACATAATTGCATTGTTAATCGAAGTTTATATTTACTTTATTTTAAAATCAAGCACAAAATTAATAAAGTTTATAATTTAGAAATCATTTTAATTAGCTGAATATAATTATTTTTACCGCCTCAAACTAAAATCATCAAAACCAAGTTTTATTTAAACCCCAATAATACAATGATTAAAAAAGATACAAAGATCCATTCAAAAGTCGTTTTAAGCTTTCTAATTGTCAGTTTTTTTGTGGTGAGTAAATTATTTGCACAAGTTTATGAGCCTGTAAAATGGCAAATGAGCAGTAAGCAAATCAATGAAACAGAAGTCGAACTGATTTTTAAAGCCAGTATTGAAGACACTTGGCATTTATATTCTCAGGATATACCAATGGCTCCTCCGGCTACAACCTTCAATTTCGAAGCCAATCCAAATTTCGAACGCCTGGGTGATGTTAGCGAAACGGAAGCCATCTCGGAATACGACGCGAATTTTGACATGGTATTAAAATATTTTTCTCACGAAGCTACATTTATACAAAAGATAAAACTATTAAGCACCGAACAGGTTGATATTAAAGGATATATCAATTTTATGAGTTGCGATGATACACAATGCCTTCCGCCCAGCGATGAAGAATTTAGTTTTACTTTTAATAAAACAACTGCGCAGATAAGCGAATCAACAAGTACAACTACAGAAGCTAATCAGGGAAAAAGCGAAACATTAATCGGGTTTTTCTTTGTCGCCTTTTTGTTTGGATTAGCAGCAATTCTGACGCCTTGTGTATTTCCAATGATACCAATGACGGTTTCTTTCTTTATGAAAGATGGCGACAATAAAGCCAAAGGACGATTACAAGCTACAGTTTACGGCATCTCTATCATTGCTATTTATGTCTTTATCGGATCGGTTTTGGCCGTTGTTGCAGGTCCCGGAATTGCCAATTGGTTGAGCACGCACTGGTTACCCAATCTACTGTTCTTCTTTATATTTATGATTTTCGCCGCCTCCTTTTTTGGGATGTTCGAAATTATAATGCCACATTGGATTGTAAATAAATCAACAGCAAATGAAGATCGTGGGGGAATTATCGGTTCTATTTTTATGGCTTTCACGCTGGTACTTGTCTCCTTTTCCTGCACCGGACCAATTGTAGGAACAATTTTGGTTGAATCGGCCGGCGGACAAATTTTGAAACCCATTATTGGTATGCTTGGTTTTTCTTTGGCTTTTGCTTTGCCCTTTACTCTATTTGCCTTTTTCCCACAGTGGTTAAACAAATTGCCCAAATCGGGTGGATGGTTAAATTCCGTAAAAGTTGTTTTGGGATTTTTGGAACTCGCTTTGGGACTGAAATTTTTAAGTATTGCCGATCAAACTTACCATTGGGGTATCCTCGACAGAGAGATTTATTTAGCACTTTGGATTGTTATTTTTACCCTGATGGGCTTTTATTTATTAGGAAAAATAAAATTTGCACACGACAGTGATGTGCCCTTTCTAAGCGTTCCTCGCTTACTCCTTTCCATATTCACTTTTGCATTTGTGGTGTATATGATACCCGGACTTTGGGGTGCTCCACTTAAAGCTTTGTCGGGTTATATTCCACCTATGCATACCCAAGACTTTGATATTGAAAAATCGATTCGAGATCAATTAAAAACCGCTACTTTTTCCTCGGCAACAAATGCGGATAAAGAAATCTGCGAAACACCCAAATACCACGATTTCTTGCATTTGCCTCATGGTTTAGAAGGCTATTTCGATTACGAGCAAGCATTGGCTTGTGCCAAAGAACTAAACAAACCCTTATTTATCGATTTTACCGGTCATGGTTGCGTAAACTGTAGAGAAATGGAAGCCAATGTTTGGGCCGATCCTCAAGTCCTCAGTCGCTTGCAAAACAATTTTATTGTAACAGCACTTTATGTCGATGATAAAACAAAACTACCTGAGGAAGAGTGGATTGTTTCTAAATACGACGGCAAAACAAAAAAAACCATCGGAAACAAGTTTGCCGATTTTCAGATAAGCCAATTCAATACCAATGCCCAACCTTTCTATGTTTTACTTAATCCCAACGGCGAAATGCTGATGCAACCTAAAGCCTACGACTTGAATATTGACAATTTTGTAAAATTCTTGGACGAAGGTTTAGAAAATTTTAAAACAGGAAAAACGGTAAAGCTAAAAAGATAAGCAAGCGCGCTTATAGCGGTTTTGAAAACCAGCGAGCATAATCTTTAGGCGTATTAATATTGGCCAAAATTGCTTTAGAATTTGTTGGCAGCACATTTTTTTTCTTTGTGTTTAGATAGCTTTTCAAATCCGTAATATGCTGCTGTTGAGAAATCAACTCACTTACAAGTTCAGCACCTAAAAGGAGTGGATGCCCGTTTTTTCCATCGAATTGTGGAACAAGAAAGGCATTGGACTTATACTCTTTTCGCATTTCATTGATAAGCGCTTCGTCGATAAAAGGATTGTCGATATTCTGTATAAAGACACCTTTTTCTTTATTCATTCTGTTTAATCCCAACAATATAGACGATAATCGCCCATTTTCAGGATTTGGATTGATAAGAAAGACAGGTTTCGGATTACGATGTCCAACAGCTTTTTTGATGTGCTGTTCGTTATGGGTATTTACAATGATGTAAAGCGTAGACGTTTTAATTTTAGAATAAACATCAACCAAATGACCAACAAAATTTTTGTCATTCGAAAAAGGCAATAAGGCTTTTTCTTGTCCCATCCTGTTAGAACTACCGGAAATCAAAAGTACTGTATCCATCATATAACGCGTCAAATTTAACAAAAGAATAAAGGATAAAAAGAAAAAAAGCAAGTTTGGGGCTTGCTTTTTTTAGCGAGAGAAATTCAAATATTACGGTAATAATACTCTTTGGGTGAGTATTAATTATCGACGAAAATAGAATTTCTTTCCATGTCGTATAAAAGAAATTACCGAGCGTCCCAATCTATTTAACAAACGTTGGGTTTTATCAATTAAACGTTTATCTTTTAAAATAAAAGTCCTCTTTAAACCGGTAAATCCGTTGGGTGTTTTTTAAAATAAAAAAAGGCCTTGAAAACAATCAACGCCTTTTAGTTCCATAAGAATATGAGTTTTATTCTGGATGAATTGCCTCAGTAGGACAAACATCTGCACAAGAACCGCAGTCAGTACAAATATCTGGATCGATAACATAGATATCACCTTCAGTAATTGCCTCAACCGGACACTCGTCGATACATGTTCCACAAGCAACACAATCGTCATTAATTACATATGCCATAATAATAAATTTTAACGTGTTAAATAAATTCTATTTCTTCGCTGCAAATGTATAAATAATTTGCAATTCAGTAGGTGAATAACAATTAGAAATAAAAAGATTTATACTCTTTCTAAATTAAGAAATTGACAGGTGAATATTAGAGGATTAAAGTAAAAATACAGTTACATTTGCGGTATCAAAAAAACTAAATTCTAATGACTGATAAAATAGATAAAGTTATTGAACTCGATCACGTTGTTATACGATTTTCAGGTGACTCGGGTGATGGCATGCAATTGACCGGAACTTTATTCTCCGACACTTCAGCTTTGATGGGCAGTGGAATCTCTACTTTCCCCGACTATCCTGCTGAGATTAGAGCGCCACAAGGCACTGTTGGTGGAGTCTCCGGTTTCCAAGTACATTTTGGGCAAGACATTAATACGCCAGGTGATTATGCGGATGTTTTAGTTGCAATGAATCCTGCAGCTTTAAAAGCAAATGCAAAATGGACCAAGTTAGGCGGAAGTATCATTATTGATCGCGATGCATTTACCGACAAAAACCTTGAAAAAGCCGGTTATAAAACAGACGATCCTATCACAGAGGATAATCTCGGTAGTTTTAACATCATTTCGGCTCCAATTTCTTCGATGACGCAAGAAACACTTAAGGACAGCGGAATGGACAACAAAACGATACTTCGAAGCAAAAACATGTTTGCTTTGGGGATGTGTTATTACTTGTTTAATCGCGAGTTAACTTTTACTGAAAGATTCTTTGAGAATAAATTCAAAAAAGTTCCGGCAGTTATCGAAGCCAATAAAATGGTTTTAAAGGCAGGATATAATTATGGATACAATGTGCAAGAACTTACTCCATATAAAGTAGCCGCCGCAGAAATTGAAAAAGGAACGTATAGAAATATCAACGGAAATACAGCTACAGCCTGGGGTTTAGCAGCCGCAGCCGAAAAAGCAAAGCTTCCTTTATTTTGCGGATCTTACCCTATCACTCCTGCAACGGATATTTTGCAAGAACTATCTACCTTGAAAAACTTAAATGTGAAAACATTTCAGGCGGAAGATGAGATTGGTGGTATTACTTCTGCAATTGGTGCCGGTTTTGCCGGTAATTTTGCAGTAACCACTACTTCAGGACCGGGTTTAGCCTTAAAGTCTGAAGCTATCGGTTTAGCCGTTATTACAGAATTGCCATTGGTCATTGTAAACGTTCAGCGCGGTGGACCTTCAACCGGTTTACCAACCAAAACTGAACAATCAGACTTAATGCAAGCACTTTATGGCAGAAACGGCGAAAGTCCGGTTGCTGTTATTGCTGCGAGCACACCTTCCAATTGTTTTCACTATGCTTTTGAAGCCGGTAAAATAGCCTTGGAACATATGACACCGGTTGTTTTATTAACCGATGGTTTCCTTGCTAATGGAACACAGCCTTGGCGAATCCCTAATATGGAAGATTATCCAAACATTAAAGTTCCGATAGCAAAAGAAGGCACCGAAAATTACTTGCCTTATAACAGGGATGAAAAAACACTTGTTCGCGAATGGGCTATTCCGGGAACTCCGGGCTTAGAGCATCGCATTGGCGGATTAGAAAAAATGGACAAAACAGGTACGGTTTCTTATGTTCCCGAAAATCATCAAGTTATGACTGATATTCGCGAAGAAAAAGTCAATCGTATCGTGGCTGATATTCCAGATCTAGAGATTATTGGAGAAGAAAATGCTGATCTATTGGTTGTTGGTTGGGGAGGTACTTACGGACACTTGCTTACTGCTGTTCACGATCTTCAAAAAGAAGGGAAAAGCATAAGTATGGTTCATTTTAATTATATCAAACCACTACCTGCTAATACAAAAGACGTATTTAAGAAATTCAAGAAAATTGTTGTGGCCGAAATTAACAATGGCCAATTTGCAAGTTATCTAAGATCAGTATTCCCTGAATTTACCTACTTGCAATACAATAAAGTTATGGGATTGCCTTTTACATCAATCGAATTAATGGACAAATTTAATAACATATTAGAGGAGAAATAATCATGTCAGCAGATATAAAATTAACTTTCAAAGATTTTAAAAGCGATCAGGAAGTACGTTGGTGTGCTGGTTGTGGCGACCATGCGATTTTGAATTCCGTTCAAAAAGCCATGGCCGATATGAACATTCCAAAAGAAAAATTTGCCGTAATTGCAGGTATTGGATGCTCCTCTCGTTTTCCTTATTATATGAATACTTATGGTTTCCATACCATTCATGGTCGTGGTGCCGCCATTGCCTCCGGAGTAAAAGTGGCCAACCCCGACTTAAGTGTATGGGTAGTCAATGGAGATGGCGACGGACTCGCTATTGGAGGTAACCATTTTATTCATTTAAATCGTAGAAATATTGACTTAAATCTTTTGTTGTTTAACAACGAAATATATGGTTTAACTAAAGGTCAGTATTCCCCCACAACTAAAGAAGGGAAAAAGACAAAAACATCGCCCTTCGGAACAATAGAACACCCGTTCAACCCCGGCGAATTGGTTTTGGGTGCGCAAGGAAAATACTTTGCTCGTACTATCGATGTAAATATGAAATTGACTCAAGAAATTCTTTTGAACGCACAAAATCATAAAGGAACTTCCATCGTAGAAATTTTACAAAACTGTGTAATCTTTTCTGATGGCGTTCATGGTTTTTACACCGATAAAGAAAACAAACTCGATCGTCAAATTGTACTTCGCCACGGAGAAAAAATGATCTATGGCAAGAACAACGATAAAGGATTGGTTTTGGATGGTTTAAAACTGAAAGTGGTTACCATTGGCGAGCAAGGTGTTACAGAAGACGATATCTTAACACACGATGCTCATGAAGAAAGTCCATTTTTACATTGGATGCTCATCAATATGAAAGGTCCTGATTTCCCCATTGCACTTGGTGTAATTCGCGAAGTAAAAGGAACAACCTACGAGCAAAAAATGGAAGATCAAATTGCCGAGGTAACGGCTAAATCTTCAATTAAAAATATGACCGATTTGTTACATAGCGGTAGCACTTGGGTTGTTTAAACCAACAGCATAACAGTTCATAAAAGGCCTTCTATTCGAAGGCCTTTTTCATTCTATTAAATCCTTATATTTGCACAAAATTTTGATTATGGAAAATACGAGCTGCCTACCCTGTAAAAGTGAATCTAACTGCTTTGGTGCTTTAAGCGATATCGAATTAGAAATGATCGATAAAAGCAAAGTAGTGGTCACTTTTAAAAAAGGGGAAACTATAGCCAAACAAGGTTCTTTTGCTTCGGGTTTAATCTATATCAGGAGCGGAATGGTAAAACTATATAAAGAAGGCCCGGACAATAACAATCTGATTTTAAATATATTTGGCAGCGACGAGTTAGTTGGTATATCTTCTATTTATGGTGATAATGTTTTTAATTATTCTATTGTTGCCATCGAAAAATCAGAAATTTATTTAATCGAGCTCGCCGTATTAAAAGAACTAATACAGACCAATGCTAAATTTGCTACCGCAGTTTTACAAAGATCCAACAGAAACACATTGCGCGCTTACAATCAGATGTATAGCCTAACGCACAAACAACTCAATGGTCGTATGGCTTCGGCACTTATATTCCTCGCTACCGAAGTTTATCAGAGCAATCGGTTTAAATTAACTTTGAGTCGAAAAGATTTAGCCGATTTTACAGGGATGTCGACAATGGGAGCAATACGTGTATTGAATACATTTAAAACCGACAAAATTATCAGCGACGAAAAAGGCTTTATCGAAATCTTAGACTATAATGCAATCAAAGTGATTGCTAAGGTTGGTTAGTAATAGATTTTTTGATAATTTAGATGGGTGATTGAAAAACCCGAAAATAACAACAATACAGATAAAGCCCCAAAAAAACATACACGCTTTTGGGTGAGACTAAGTATTATTATTGCTTTTGTATTGCTCATCGCTTGGGTTATTCCTTACTTCTTCTCTAATTTTCTGTTTAAGGATGCGATCAAAAGCGCTTTTTCGAAACTCAGTAAACAAGCATATACGCTCGATTTTGACAATTTAAGAATCAATATCTACACGCAAAAAGTAATTTTTTATAATTCGAAAATATACAAGTCGGATCATTCAAAAACCGATAATGCTTTTGCTTATTCAGCAGATACACTGCGCTTTCAAAAACTGTCTTTCTTCGCTCTGCAAAAAAAACAAGCACTTAAATTTGACCGATTTTATATTGGCGGATTGAAGCTTGCTTTTGAAAAATTAGCAAGTAACGATCAAAAAAGTGAACTTCTCAATCCCTTAAACAATTTCTTAAACAAAATAGATGTTAAACATTTTAGCATCAGCGATGCCGAAATCACTTATAAACAAGAAAAAGACACCCTCTTTATTCCTTCATTAAGTCTGGAAATAAACAATTTACGAATCGATTCCTTAAAAGATACGGTACATAATAACCGGTTTCATTACAGTGCCGTACAATTACTTTTAAAGAAACAACAAATTCTTTTGCCGGATAATATTCATCTTGTTTCTTTGAATCAATTGAAGCTTTCGACTAAAGAAAAAGTGTTTGAACTAAACGGTTTTCATATTAAACCCTTAATAGAAACCACGCATTACGCCACATTCTCGGCCGATATTCCGCGTTTTAAATTAACGGATTTCGAATTTGATTCGCTGTTAAATAAAAAAGTTTTTCTTGCCAAAAATTTTGAGTTGACTATGAATACGCTCTATATTCAGCTCAAAACCGATTCTACCAAAGCGGCATCGCCAAACTTAAAAAAAGCGGTGAATGATATATTTGCCCATTATTTTGAACGGATTGATATTCAAAAAGGGTCAATTGCTTTGGCTAAAACACAATTAGGCATCGATGCCGACAAAAA